>JBBDOA010000021.1:0-7751 GCA_040877275.1 Rhodospirillales bacterium
GTACGCTTGCACCTGCCGGATTTCGAAGAGCCTATCCGCGACCTTATCAAGCTTGTCCGTGATATGGAAAAGAGCAACAAGGTGCTCACCACCGATTACCGTGAAAACAATCCGCTCGAATACGACCGCGAAGGTCCGAACTGGCTGCGCGCCCGGATCAACCAGACGGTGATCGATTATCTGCGTGAGTCCGGCATCAACTATCCCGTCAACTGGCAGATCCATGCCTGGGCCAACATCAACCGAACCGGCGATTACCACGATCCGCACAACCATCCGCACGCTTATCTGAGCGGCACCTATTATCTGAAGATGCCGGGCGAGGGGCCGAAGAAACGCACTCGCACGGACCTGCGCCCGAACTGCATTACATTCTATGACCCCAGAACCGGCTTCAACATGTCGTCGATCAAGGGCGATCCGTATGTTGATCCGGAATTCACCGTATTGCCGGAACCCGGCCTGTTGATGATGTGGCCGGCGGCCCTGATGCATTTCGTGCATCCGAACCTCAGCGACGAAACCCGCATTTCGCTGAGCTTCAATATCGTCCTCAAATGGTCGGATGCGTATCTGCCCGACCAGTGACGTTCCTTCGCGAGACGTTACGAATTCCGAAGACCCGATAATACCTTGTTAAGATTTTCCGACGCATACTCGCTATAGGGTAGGGGCTGGGATCGGCACAGAAGGTGATAAAGGGTTCCCGCAATCCATGGGTCTTATTGAAGAATTACGCAGGCGTGCGAAGCATGTCGTCGGTCCGCTGTTTGGTATCGTCGCCGTTTCATATTTCGCCTATCACACGGTACATGGAGACCGTGGCGTCCTCGCTCTGTTCCAGATGCAAGATCGCGTCGCCGAGGCAGAGCAGCGACTGCACACCCTGCAAATCGAAAGGCATCACTGGGATGCGCGGGTCAAACTGCTGTACCCGGAAAGCCTTGATCGCGACATGCTCGATGAGCGTGTCCGTATCATGCTTGGCTATGCACGGGCCGACGATCTTGTCGTCCTGAATAACTGAACAGAGTAGCAAAAGGAGAAACCGATGGCTTCGCTCGCAGAGAAACTGATACCGCCCTATTACGCGGCAATCATCGAAAACCAGCCGCATATGGATAGCAACGAGCCAGCCAATGTCGGCGACAAACTGGTCTCGCTGGCAATCCGCAGGCCCGGCTTCCTGGGTCTGGAAACGGCACGTTCCGGTGACGGTAGGCCCGTCACAGTGGCGTACTGGCGAGAATTATCCGACGTCGAGGGCTGGCAGTCCGAAAGTGGCGCCATTGGTGCCGCATCCTATCCGCTCGAGGTCTGCTGCGTTGCCAACAGCAACGATGCTTCCGTTCGCACCCTGTTCATGCAGCCCGACACGCAGCCGGCACTTCATCATAATTGAGGAGGAATGGTTATGGCTAAATTTGACCCGAGACGCGACCCGCCGTACTTTGCCGTCCTGAGCCGCACACCGCCGCCGGGCAGCGATGCCGGGCAGTTTCTGGATGCCGGCGAGCAGATGATCGGTCTGGCCGCAGTTGAAGCGGGATTTCTCGGCATAGAAGACGTCACGGATGATTATGGTAATGCCTACACCGTTTGCTACTGGGACCGAGCGCCGTCACTCAAACGCTGGCGCAGTGAGCTTGCCGATCACATTCCACCAAAAATAAAACCTGATGATATCGTCTGTTTTGAGGGATGCTACTGGCACTGGCTGAACAGTGTTTTTGATGCCGTTGCGCGGGTTGATCGTGGCAATGTCGTCGCTGTTTCCTTTGAATCCGTCGCAGCTTAACTTAATATTAGTTTACTAATAGATACAATTAGTGGACAAACTCCATCTATCGACACCTTTACTTGAACTGACGCACAAGATCGCATAGCATTTCCGACAGAGCGGTGGTTAACCGCCGTACAACTCAGTCGGGAGGAAGCGATGGCAAGGGCCCCCAAGACCGGCGCCAAGGCGTCAGGTGCCGCCAAGTCAGGTGCTAAAAGTAAATCTGCTTCACCATCGAAGAAACGTAATATCTCCGGTGAACAGCATCTGAGCTATTACCGCGATATGCTGATGATCCGCCGTTTCGAGGAAAAGGCGGGACAATTGTATGGCATGGGCCTGATCGGCGGATTCTGCCATTTGTATATCGGCCAGGAAGCGGTTGTCGTCGGCATGACCCAGGCCGGCACGGCGAAGGACTCCGTCATCACATCCTATCGCGACCATGGCCACATGCTGGCCTGCGGCATGGACCCCAAGGGTGTCATGGCGGAGCTGACCGGCAGGCGCGGCGGGTATTCCAAGGGCAAGGGCGGCTCGATGCACATGTTCTCCCGCGAAAAGAACTTCTTCGGCGGACACGGTATTGTCGGCGCGCAAATCCCGCTGGGTACCGGCCTCGCCTTCGCGCACAAGTACAAGGAAGATGGCGGGGTCTGTCATGCCTACATGGGCGACGGTGCCGTCAACCAGGGACAGATTTACGAAAGCTTTAACATGGCGGCGCTATGGAAACTCCCCGTCGTCTATATCATTGAAAACAACAAATACGGCATGGGTACCTCGATTGAGCGGGCATCTTCCAACGTTGAGCTGTCGGAACGGGGCAACGCCCACGATATCAAAGGCGTTTCGGTCAACGGTATGGACGTTCTCGATGTCGTTGATAAAGGCGGTGCCGCCCTTGATCACGCACGCAGCGGCAAGGGCCCGATGATCCTCGAGATGAAGACCTATCGCTATCGCGGCCATTCAATGTCCGATCCGGCCAAGTACCGCTCCAAGGAAGAAGTGCAGAAAATGCGAAAGGAGCAGGATCCGATTGATAACCTGCGCCACACCATTCTCGAAGGCGGCTTTTCCAGCGAGGACGAACTCAAGGATGTCGACAAGGAAATCAAATCCATTGTCACCGCCGCCGCAGAATATGCGCAGCAAAGCCCTGAGCCGGACGAGTCTGAACTGTTCACCGACGTCCTCAAAGAAGCATAAGCATAAATTATCCGAAAAAAGGTTAATATCATGGCCACACAGGTATTGATGCCGGCACTTTCGCCGACGATGACCGAAGGCAAGATCGCCAAATGGGTCAAAGCCGAAGGCGACAAGGTCGCAAGCGGTGATGTTCTCTGCGAGATCGAGACCGACAAGGCGACCATGGAAGTCGAGGCGGTCGATGAGGGTACGCTCGGCAAGATCCTGGTCCCGGAAGGCACGGAAAACGTCGCCGTCAACGCACCGATTGCCGTTCTGCTGGAAGAAGGTGAAGACGCCAGCGCCGCCGATGCCGCATCATCCGCGCCGGCGCCGGCCGACGCCAAACCGGCCGAAGAAACCCCTGATGAAGAGCCAAAGGCCGCCGCAAAGCCGACCGCGCCCGGTCCTGCCGAAATCGCGCCCGAGCCGGATTACGACGGCCCGATGAAAACGCAGACCGTCCGCGAAGCGCTGCGTGATGCCATGGCCGAGGAAATGCGCAAGGACGATACGGTCTTCCTGATGGGCGAGGAAGTCGCTGAATATCAGGGTGCTTACAAGATTTCCCAGGGCATGCTGGATGAATTCGGCGCCAAGCGCGTCATCGATACACCGATCACCGAACAGGGCTTTACCGGTCTTGGCGTCGGCGCGGCATTCTATGGTCTGAGGCCGATTGTTGAATACATGACGTTCAACTTCGCCATGCAGGCCATTGATCAGATCATCAACTCGGCGGCCAAGACCCTGTATATGTCCGGCGGTCAGATGGGCTGCCCGATTGTCTTC
Organism: Rhodospirillales bacterium; assembly: GCA_040877275.1. GTDB lineage: Bacteria > Pseudomonadota > Alphaproteobacteria > Rhodospirillales > Casp-alpha2 > UBA4479. The sequence continues at coordinate 3,770 of JBBDOA010000021.1, forward strand.
AGGGGTGCCAACGGCGCTGCGGCCCGGGTTGGTGCCCAGCATTCGCAGTGTTACGCTTCGTGGTATGCGAACTGCCCGGGCCTCAAGGTGGTTACGCCATGGTCATCCGCCGATGCCAAGGGCCTGCTGAAAAGCGCGATCCGTGACCCGAACCCGGTGATTTTTCTGGAAAACGAAATCCTTTACGGCCAGAGCTTCGATCTGCCCGATGCCGAAGATTTCACCCTGCCCATCGGCAAGGCCAAGATCGAACGCAAGGGCAGCGATGTCACTATTGTGGCCTATTCCATCGCCGTCGGCATTGCGCTTGAAGCGGCGCAAAAACTGGCCGAAGAGGGGATCGATGCCGAGGTGATCAACCTGCGCACGATCCGCCCGATGGACACCGCAACCATCATCCAGTCGGTAAAGAAAACCAATCGCCTGATCAGCGTCGGCGAAGGCTGGCCGACCTGCGGTATCGGTTCGGAAGTTTCCGCCATCGCCATGGAACAGGCGTTCGATTATCTCGATGCGCCGCCGGTCCGCGTCGCCGGTGTCGATGTGCCGATGCCATATGCTGCGAACCTCGAAAAACTGGCGCTGCCCAAGGCATCGCACGTGATCGAGGCCGCCAAATCCGTCTGTTACGTTTGAGGGAGGCCGCAAAATGCCGATCAAAGTACTGATGCCGGCGCTGTCGCCGACGATGACGGAAGGCAAGCTGGCGAAATGGCTGATCAAGGAGGGTGACACCGTCGAAAGTGGCGATGTCATGGCCGAGATTGAAACCGACAAGGCAACCATGGAAGTCGAAGCTGTCGACGAAGGCATCGTCGGAAAAATTCTGGTGGCCGAAGGCAGCGAAGAAGTTGCCGTAAACGCGGTGATCGCGCTGTTACTGGCTGACGGTGAGGATGCCAGTGCGCTTGAGGATGCCGACGCATCGGCACCGGATACGGCAAAACCCGCAGAGGCGGCGAAGTCCCCCGAAACCAAAACCGAAAAAGCCCCGAAAGCAGAGGCCGCTCCGGCCTCACCACCGCCTGCGGCTGCCCCCGCGCAGACGGACGGAGAGCGCATTTTCGCAAGCCCGCTGGCCAAACGTCTGGCCAGTATGGAAGGCCTTGATCTCGGGCAGATTGCCGGCTCCGGGCCGCATGGCCGGGTCGTCAAACGCGATATTGAAAAGGCGCTGTCGGAAGGTACCGGAAAAGCCGCAGCCTCAGGGACTGGCGCAACTGCTGCGCCGGCAACAGCAGCCGCCGTACCGCCGGCCGGGATTGATGCCGCCATGCTGGAGTTGTTGCCGGAATACGAAAGTGTGCCCAACACCGGCATGCGTAAAACCATCGCCAGGCGCCTGACGGCGTCAGCACGGGATATTCCGCACTTCAATGTCTCGGCGGATATCTGCATTGATTCGCTGATGAGCCTCCGCAAGCAACTGAACGGCCGCGACGGGGCAGATTACAAGATTTCCGTCAATGATTTCGTCATCAAGGCCGTCGCTCTTTCCCTGAAGCGTCAGCCGGACTGCAATGCCGCCTATACCGATGATGCGATCCTTAAATTCAAGCGCGCTGACATCTCGATGGCGGTCGCCGTCGAAGGCGGCCTGATCACACCGATCATCAAGGATGCAGGCACCAAGGGCCTCGCTACCATATCGGCAGAAGCCAAGGAACTGGCAGCAAAGGCGCGGGACGGAAAACTGCAGCCCCAAGAATATCAGGGCGGCACGTTCTCGATCTCGAACCTTGGCATGTTCGGCGTTTCGTCGTTCAATTCAATCATCAACGCACCGCAGGGTGCGATCCTCTCGGTCGGTGCCGGTGAGCAGCGTGCGGTCGTCAAGGACGGTGCCCTTGCCATCGCCACCATGATGACGGTCACGCTGGCCGTCGATCATCGCTGCATCGACGGTGCAGCAGCGGCGGCATTCGTGCAGGAGCTTAAGGGCATCCTCGAAGATCCGCTGCAGCTGATGCTGTGATCCGGAAACAAGGAACCGAACATGGCTGACACCAGTTACGACGTACTCATCATCGGCGGCGGTCCGGGCGGTTATGTGACCGCGATCCGCGCGGCCCAGCTCGGCTTCAAGACCTGCGTTGTCGAGAAGGCGAAGATGGGCGGCATTTGCCTCAACTGGGGGTGCATTCCGACCAAGGCCCTGCTGCGCACGGCCGAGGTTTATCACAACATGCAGCACGCCAAGGACTACGGGCTTTCTGCAGAAAAGGTCAGCTTCGACATGAAAGCCGTGGTCGAGCGGTCACGCGGCGTGTCGTCCAGGTTATCGGGCGGCGTCGATCACCTGATGAAAAAGAACAAGGTCACCGTCGTTGACGGCACCGCCAAACTGAACGGTCCGGGCAAGGTCGACGTGACCAAGGACGGCAAGGCAGTCGCCACGCTGACAGCCCCGCATATTATCATTGCCACCGGTGCCCGCCCGCGCGCCCTGCCGGGGATTGAGCCCGACAAGAAACTGGTATGGACGTATTTCGAGGCGATGGTGCCGGACATGACACCGAAAAGCATGCTGGTGATCGGGTCCGGGGCCATCGGCATTGAGTTCGCCAGCTTCTATCAGACCATGGGTGTCGACGTCACGGTGGTCGAGGTGATGAAGCAGATCATGCCGGTGGAGGACGAGGAAATCTCGAAATTCGCCCGTAAGCAGCTTGAGAAACGCGGCCTCAAGATCATCACCGAAGCCAAGGTCACCAAGCTCGACAAGGGCAAGGACAGCGTCACCTGTACGATTGAGGACACCAAGGGCAAGACGCAGCAGTTGACTGTGGACCGGGTGATTTCAGCGGTCGGCGTGCAGGGCAATATTGAAGACATCGGGCTTGAGACAACCAAAGTCAAAACCGACCGCGGCTGCATCGTTGCGGATGAATTCTCGCGCACGGCGGAAAAGGGGATTTATGCCATCGGCGACGTCGCCGGTCCGCCGATGCTGGCGCACAAGGCCGAGCATGAAGGCGTCATCTGCATTGAAAAGATCAAGGGCCTCGACGGCGTGCATCCGATGGACAAGGGCAAGATTCCGGGTTGCACCTATTGCCAGCCTCAGGTCGCCTCGGTCGGACTGACCGAAGCCAAAGCCAAGGAGCAGGGCCATGACGTCCGCGTCGGTCGCTTCCCGTTCATCGGCAACGGCAAGGCCATCGCGCTCGGTGAAGATCAGGGCATGGTCAAGACCGTGTTCGACAAGAAAACCGGTCAGTTGCTTGGCGCACACATGGTCGGTGCCGAAGTGACAGAACTGATCCAGGGCTTCGTTATCGCCATGAATCTGGAAACGACCGAGGAAGAGCTGATGCACACGGTGTTCCCGCATCCGACCTTGAGCGAAATGATGCACGAAAGCGTGCTCGACGCCTACGGTCGGGTTATTCATATGTAGTGAGGGCGATAGCCGCTTTGACAGCGCCGCTGATCGACGCCATATCTTAGGGGAAGCCTCAGGTTATATTGCTTCGTCATCACTGCGCCTTCGGGGATCCAGACTAACCCGAAACTGGATTCCAACTTTCGCGGGATTGACGAATTGGAGTTCGAATGAACATGACCAACGTCGAAAATCTGAACCGGGTCCGTCATCCGGAAAAGGTCAACAAGCCCGAGAACGAGCCGCTCAGGAAGCCTGAGTGGATACGCGTCAAGGCACCGACGTCTAAGGGCTATCACGAAACGCGCAAGCTGATGCGCGACAAGAACCTGCACACCGTCTGCGAGGAGGCCGCCTGCCCGAATATCGGCGAATGCTGGGCCGCCCGGCACGCGACGGTGATGATCCTGGGCGATATCTGCACCCGGGCCTGTGCATTTTGCAACGTCGCCACCGGCAAGCCCGGCAAGGTCGACCCGTTGGAGCCCGAGAACCTTGCGATATCAGTTGCCGAGCTGGGCATGAAGCATCTGGTGATCACATCCGTTGACCGAGACGATCTTGCTGACGGCGGAGCCGAGCAGTTTGTCAAATGCA
>JBBDOA010000022.1:0-7726 GCA_040877275.1 Rhodospirillales bacterium
GGCGACCGATCCCGAGCGAGACTTCAATCTTGTCCGGACCGCTTGAAGCATGCAGCCGCGGCAGGGCATCTACCGGGATTGCTTCATTCCGTCCCTCGCCGCCCGATGCGATGATACCAACCAGCGCCCCCGTGGCATCGACCAGCGCACCACCGGAGTTGCCGGGCAGCGAGCGGGCATCGTGATGCAGCCGCGCCAGCGGTGTATCCGCTTTCGGTGCAATCAGGTGCCCGGGCGCATAGACGCGCACGGCGCCGCGACCGACATCAAAGCCGATCACGTATAACGTGGTGTCAGGGCTTATTTTCTCATTTCGGGGAAGCGGTGCGGCATCAATGTCCGGCGCCAGCAGTTCAACCAGATCGCCGGGATAATCGCTCGGCGCGACACGCGCCTTGAGCTTGCTGCCGTCGGCCAACACCACATCGACCACAGGATTGTCGGCGACCATGTGACGGTTGGTGACCAGCAACCCCTTCTCGAGAATGACGGCGCTGCCGACCGGCTCGAACGATGATATCATGACGACGTTTTTGGCCGCCGCACAAACCGGTGCGGGGGCATCACAACGATCAGCGCCAGCCCGGCTTGCCGGGACAAGCAGCAGCACCGAAAGGGCGAACAGAAAAGATTTACGCATGGCTACAAAATACCCTGCGACCTGGCCCAGACAAGAACCATGAAAGCACCGGCAGCGCTGAGCGTGCCGACACCGACATTTCGTTTGAAGATGAAAAAAAGACAAAAGCCGAATGCCGTCGCCCCCAGTCGGTCCACAAGTTCGGATTTTTCCAGCAACCCGACCGGCAGGATCAGAATACGCGAGATCAGCGCCGCCAGCAGCCCGTAGGCAACACAGGCGATCCACTGAAACAGGGCGCTTTCCGGGTCAATGTGTGCGGCTATGGCGGTGCCGAGGCCGCGCCATAAATACGTTGCGGCAATAGCAAGAAACAGCAGCAACCATGGTGCCGTCGTGGCCGCTGTATGAAGGGTTTCGTTCATGCCATCCGCCTGAGCAGACGGTCCGCATAAAAACCTGCCGTTCCGGCGATCAGGCCCGAGATCGGCAGGCTCCACTCCGGCGTCAGTAAATAGATCAGCGGTCCGGCAACGGCCCCCGCGACAAAGGCGAACAGGCAGGCGCGCACCCGCATCGCCGCGAAGACAAAAGCAAAATAGATCGGGTTGATGAAAATCAGCGTCACCGTGACGTAAAAAGGAAGGGTTTCCGCCAGCAAGTAACCGATCACCGTGCCGCCGGCACCGGCACACATGCAGACGGTTGAAAACCCGGCGTAATAGGGCGCGCGCTGGTCCGGTGTCAGGGATGGGGCTTTCCTGAGCAGTCCGACCCAGGTGTTGATCGACATAAACTGGACCCAGAGATAGCGCCAGCGCCAGCCACTCCGGGAGCCTCGAAACACCGGCACCAGCGACAGGCTCATCGGCAGAAAACGCATGTTGGCGAGCGAAACCGCCAGAACCATCGACAGCACAGGTGCTCCCAGCAACACGTATTCGATAAAGGCGACCTGACCCGGCAGTCCCCAGATCCCCATGGTCGATATGACGGCAATATAGATGCTCATCCCCGAGGAATGCACCAGGGCACCATAGCCGATCATGCTGGAAGCAACCATGAAGGCTGGCAGACTGAAACCGTCGGCAAAGCCCTGTCGAAACAGACCCCAGACGGCAATTTCCTCGGATTGATTGGATGGCTCGTCGATGGTGTCTCTCCCTGTGGCCATGCTGTCGCAAAGAGACGACGGTATCAAGAACCTGTGTTTATCTGCATTTGTTCGAATAACGAGACAGAAACTGATGTTTTATTGATTTTATTACTCATAACCGTATAATTGAGACAACGTCAATCAGCACAGGGGAGGATAAAATGCCGGACGGCGCACCGCTGATGCATCTTGTTCCACCGGATAACGGCTCGGCACTCGGCAAAAGCATGGCCGTGCTCTCGGCCATCCTGAATGCCGCAAAACCACCCAGTCTCAATGACATTGCCGAACAGACCGATCTGCCCAGGCCGACGGTTTTCCGGGTCGTCAGACAACTTGAGGAAACCCTGCTGATCACCCGCGCCCCGGATGGCGACAAATATCTGGTCGGTCCCAATCTGATGGCCCTTGCCACCGATGCGATGTCCGCCTTCATGCATGCATCACCGGTCAGATCGATCCTCAGCAGACTGGTTCACGATGTCGGCGAGACCTGCAACCTCGGCGTTCTTGACCGTGACAGCGTCGTCTACATCGACCGTGTCGAATGTTCGTGGCCGCTCAGGCTGCAGATCGGCATCGGCTCGCATGTTTCACTGCATGCCACGGCCATCGGAAAATTGCTGGTCGCACACCTGCCGACCCGGACCCGGCGCAGGTTAACCAGCACAACGCCGTTACAGCGCTTTACCGACAGAACCACGACGGATCCGAAAGCGCTCGAAGCCGAGTTCAAGAAAATCCGCCGTCAGGGGTTTGCCTGTAACAACGAAGAAAACACGCTCGGCCTGATCGGCATAGCGGTTCCTGTGTACGATGCCCGAAACCGGGTCGTCGCCGGCTTGTCCCTGCATGCCCCGGTGGCGCGACTGTCGATGCAGGGTGCGCTCGGCAAAATTGACCGGTTTCGCGAAACTGCACAACAGATCGAACAGGCGATGCGGGAAATGATGGCCGATGCGCCCACGGATAACGGAGTTAAAAAATGACGCTCAACCCCGAGCAGCGCGCACACCTGACCCTGGTAACCGGTGTCATCGGCGCCGACACGCATATCGTCGGCAATCGCATTCTGTCGATGGCGCTGGAAAAGGAAGGCTTCAGGGTGGTCGCGCTCGGCGCGCTGACACCGGCCGAGGATTTCATCAAGGCAGCCATTGAAACCGCCGCCGACGCGATCCTCGTCTCTTCTCTGTATGGCCAGGGTGAACTGGATTGCCGAAGCTTTCGCGACATGTGCATCGAAGCCGGACTTGAAGGCATCACGCTCTACGTCGGCGGCAATCTCGTTGTCGGCAAGCAGGACTGGCAGGAGGTCGAAGGCCGTTTCAAGGAGATGGGCTTTGACCGGGCCTTTCCGCCCGGCACACGGACACCCGATGTCGTGGCAAAACTGGATGAAGACCTGGCCGGCAAGATCGAAGGCTGCGCTGCATGACAGCCCGGGCGGCCCTGCTTATCGATTTCGGCAGCACCTATACCAAGCTCCGGGTTATCGATCTGGATGGCGGCGTCATTGTTGGTGCCGCGCAGGGGCCGTCGACCGTGACCACGGACGTCAATATCGGCCTTGATGCGGCGCTCGGGAATCTCGAAAGGAAACTCGGCACCCTGCCCGCTTTCAGGCACCGGCTGGCATCCTCCAGCGCCGCCGGTGGCCTCGCCATGATCACCGTCGGTCTGGTCAAGGAACTGACCGCCGAAGCGGCCCGGCTGGCCGCGCTCGGTGCCGGTGCCAGGCTGATCGACGCACATGCCTATAAGCTGACGACAGCAGATGCAGCCGGCATCGTCGCCAGGGCACCCGACATCATGCTGCTGGCCGGCGGCACCGACGGCGGCAATGAAGATACCATCCGCTGGAATGCGGCAAAGTTGGCCGAAGCCGGGCTGACGTGTCCGGTCGTTGTTGCCGGCAACCGGGTGGCTGCCGACGACGTTGCCGATATCCTGCGCAGGACCGGCTGCGACGTTCGGGTGTGCGGCAACGTCATGCCCGAATTCAACGTTCTTGATGTTGAGCCGGCACGGGCCGCGATCCGTGACGTCTTTATCGAACGGATTGTCCATGCCAAGGGGATCGACAAGGCGGCATCACGATTTGACGCCGTCCTGATGCCGACCCCTGCCGCCGTCATGGAAGGGGCCAGACTGCTGGCGGAAGGAACCGCCCGGCATCCGGGAATGGGCCCACTGGTGGTCGTTGATGTCGGCGGTGCGACAACGGATGTTCATTCCATCGCTGACGGCGCACCGGCCGACGGCGGCGTGATCCAGTACGGTCTGCCCGAGCCTTACGCCAAGCGCACGGTCGAAGGTGATCTCGGCATGCGCCATAACGCCCGCACCATCGTCGACGTCACCGGCATCGACGCATTTTCTGCCGCAAGCGACCTTGAAGCGGGCAAGATCGAAACCTTCCTGCTGGGCATTGAAGCGGATGTCGAGCGCCTGCCGGTCAGCGATGACGAGCGGGCCTTCGACATGGCGCTTGCATCGGTTGCCGTTCGCCGGGCGATGATGCGTCACGCCGGGCGGATCGAGATCAAGCAATCCGTCACCGGCCCGGTCGCCGTCCAATACGGCAAGGATCTGAGCCGGATCGACACCGTCATCGGCACCGGCGGCGTACTGGTTCACGGCAGCGAACCGAAACAGATCCTGCGCTCTGTTCTTTATGACGAGAAAGAACCGCACTCGCTTCGCCCGAAACAACCCAACCTGCTGATTGACCGGGCCTATGCGCTGTATGCCATCGGTCTGTTGGCCGGTGTCGAGCCGGATGCGGCAATGCGTTTCGCCCACGCCAACATCGGCAATATGTCTGATCAGCGAAAGGAACATCTTCATGGTCGCTCTCCCGCAGCTTGACGCCGACGCGCTGGCGTTTTCCCAGAACCGTATCGATGACGATGTGTTCGATGCCATGCGCAGGAAAAACCTGGCCCGCTGGCCAACCGGGCAGGACGTTGATCTGGAAGAAGCCGCCGCCTATCACCGCGCCATGCCGAAGCACAAACAACTCGGCTGGGTCATGCGTCAGGCCGATGCCGAAGGCCGGTGCCTGACACAACCGCGCGGCGGCTTCGGCACGCTGGAACTGCAAAAGGAATTGATGATCTGTCTGGACAAGGAAGGTCAGGCCGATATCGTGCCGACCACCACCGACAGCTATACCCGTAACGAACAATGGGAAAATGCCGCGCGCGGCATCGAGGAATCGAAAAAAGCCGGACGCTCGATGCTGAACGGCTATCCGATGGTCAATTACGGTCACAAGGTGACACGTCAACTGATCGAAGCCATCGACAAGCCAGCCATCGTGCTGTCCGGCACGTCCATGCCGAAGCTGACGTCCGAGATCGGCTTCGCATCGGGATATTCCGGATATCTGGGCTCGGGCCTCGCCTATACCACCTCCTATACCAAGGAAGTCAGCATCGAGCAGGGCATTCGCAATTACCAGTATCTGGACCGCCTCGCGGCCCGGTACGCAGAGCATGGCGTCGAGCTGCATCGCCGTCAGCCGGGCTTTCTGACCGGCACCAATATTCCGCCCTGCATCGCGATATTAACGTGCATCGTTGATGCCCTGCTGGCTGCCGGGCAGGGGGTCAGGAATTACGGACTGGAGCTCGGCCAGACCCTGCATCTGGTGCAGGATGCCGCGGCCATCAGAATGGCCAGGGAGCTGACCCAGGAGTATCTGGCAAGACAAGGCTATACGGATGTGTTCACCCCGGTGACGTCGCTGCACTGGATGGGGGCATGGCCCTATGATGATGCCGCGTGCGAAGCGATGGTCGCCTATGGCGGCACACTGGCGGCGATCGGCGGTGCGGTCAGTGTGACAACGAAATCCTCGCATGAAGCCTTCGGCATTCCGACGCCCCAGGCCAACGCCGCCGGATTGCGCAGCACGCGCATGGCGATTTATCTGGCGCGTCACATCCGGCTGGATGAAATGCCCGAATTCAAAATCGAGTGTGACATGATCGCCCGGGAAGTCCGTCCGGTGATGGACAAGATTCTTGAAATGGGCGATGGCGACGTTGCTATCGGTACCATCCGCGCCTGCGAAGCAGGAGTTATGGACGTCCCGTGGTCACCCAACAGGTTCATGAAAAGCCGGATCATGCCGGCACGTGACGCCGACGGTTATCTGCGCATGTTCGACTGCGGCATGATGCCGATGGACAAGGACGTCATGGCCTATCATCACGAACGCCTGCGTAAACGAGCCCTGCGCGACAACGTCCCGTTCGATCATGAGCTGGCAGTCGCGAGCGTTTATGAATTGTCAGAAAGCCTGCACACCCTGAGCCCGTTCCCCTGGGCCGCTGAGTAATCACCATGAAACCATGTGCTGTGACGACTGACGTATAGATCACATACCCATCAGGCCGCGCCGGATCATATTCAGTCCGGCGACAAAGATCGCCAACAGCAAGAGCTTGCGGAATAAATCCTCGTTGATGAAACGCCGGAGCCGCTCGCCGATCAGAATACCCGCCATCGCCGGCACGCACGCCGACACGGACAGCCACATCCGGTCCCCGTTCAACACACCATTCTGATAATAAAAAAAGGCCAGCGGCATAGCGCCCAAAAGATAAAGGCTGGTCACCGAACGAACCCAGGTGTCCTTGTCGAGCCTGAGCAGAAACAGAAACATGATGATCGGTGGCCCCCAGACGCTGGTGACGCCGCCCATAATGCCGCCGATCACGCCGGTCACGGGGCCAAGAATCCGCTCGGCCCCGGGACTTATCGGTTCCGCATCCGGTTTATACAACTGCGATGAAACAAATATCACGGCGCTGACACCGATCATCGCGAACAGCACCCATGACGGCAGCACGGCGACAAGCTGCGATCCGATAAAAAGGGCGATCAGAAATGCCACCGCCATGACCCTGAAACGCTTCAGCGGCTGCAGAACGTCACCGTTGCCGAACGCCTGCCATATGTTGGTCAGCACGATCGGCAGCGCAACAAGCGCCAGACCGACCTGAGCTTCGACAAAATTCAGTGCAATGGACAATGTGACAATCGGCAGCGCAACCCCGCTGATGCCCTTGGCAAGACCGCCCGAAAATATAGCCAGGGTCATCCAGGCCAGAATATCGGGCGGAAAACCGAACATGGCTCAGGATTTACCTATGATTACGGAGTCCTTCATGAAAGGGGTCCTGTCGGCAAGTTGCGGATAGCCCGACGGCAGCAGTACGGCACCATTCTCGACGATCATGGGTTCGGCGAACATCCTCTGGCGGGGCTTCAGGAAACCGTTCATTTCCCCGGCATTATCAATCATCCGATGCGCAACGCAACATTCCATCCAGCAGCCGAGGTCGGCGGCGACACCGTTACCAAGCACCGGCGTCATGCCAAGATCGCGGATCATCTGCAACTGCCCAACGAGATTGTCGATGCTGCCGGCCTTCATCAGTTTCAGTTTTACATAACTGACGCCACCGAGATTGGCCGCGCGTTCGATTTCGCGCTCGCCGTAAATGCTTTCGTCGAGCATGAACGGCACGTTCGTTGCACGCGCGATGGCTTCGGATGCTTCCCAGTCATCCATATGGCAGGGCTGCTCAAGCAATTCGATCCGGTCCGGATTGACCGTTGCGGCAAACCGCACACCGTCAGCCTTTGAATATCCCTGATTGCCGTCAATGCGGATCATCACGCCATCGGGTAACTGCGACTGGATAAAGGCTGTGCGTTTGAGATCGCTTTCCACGTCCCAGCCGATCTTGACCTTGATCGTCCTGTAACCTGCGGCCGCATGCTCAGCCACTTCTTTTGTGATGCCCGCTTCATCGCCGGCACTGAGGATGGCCAGCAGCGGCACGCGGATGTTTTCACCCGGCAAAAGGATCGGATGGTCTTCCAGCATCTCCACCGCGCTGACCAGGGCCGTCACCGTGAATGGTGCATCATGGTGAAACTGCAGTGCCGCCGCCTTTGCCGCTTCAAATGTC
>JBBDOA010000023.1:0-7649 GCA_040877275.1 Rhodospirillales bacterium
GTTACACAACTTCAACAAACATAGACCGGTCATTGGCTTTGTCGGCATGACAGGCCCGAAATGGCTGTGTCTGCTGTCTTTGGAATAATATAAAGATGATGTCGATTATTACGATGCTGACGACGACGATTGGCATCACTCTTGCTGTAGCGGCTTTCCTGCTGGCCGTTCTGGCACTGCGCAATCCGCATAACCCGAGTTGGGTGTTTGGTGAGGCGTTTTCTCAGCTTACTGCCTTGTTGATGACTACTGGCATCTCAGCGGCGCTGGCTGTCGCGGTTGAATCCTTCTACTCCGTCGGCATGAATGTCGCGACAGCGCTGTGTGTCACTGCGGGCATTGCTGTTGTTACAGGTGCCATCCTGTATGCCCTGTTCGACATCGGCGAACGTATGCGCCGTGCTGACGCCGGACGCTCGACATTTGAGCGTGTCAGCCGCGATTCTGCGGTGCCGAACAATAAAGCAGGCGCTTTTTGATTTCCTGCTCGGGCAGGTTTTGATCCAAATACCGGCCTGAACGGCTGGCACACCAGTGTCAGGCGACAATGTGTTGGCGAATGGTACGGGCATTAAATCCCGCTTGCTTTCTACTTTTTAAACCGTAGTTTGACGGTGGGCCACATCTCCCCAACGTAAGTAATAATGAAGTAATTCTTACGAATACTTCAACTACAGTTGATTGTTATGAAATTAATCGTATATTATATACGAATATTACTTGTGGCCACTCCTGTCGACCAGGATCGCCCCGCTTTCATTCACTCGAGATTCACTTTGTAAACAAATTTTGGAAGTCAAAATAATGAGCAAATCTTATAGTTTTTATGTTGAAAATCCGGTCGAAGTCGTGCCCGGCGCCTTGTGGCTATATCGTCGTTCCGATCATGAAGCTCGTAACTGGCAATACCGGGTAAAATTCGAAGGTCGCGACATCGTTCGTTCGACACGGACGCCAGAGCTTTTAAAGGCGATGGAAACCGCCAAAGACATTTACACCACAATTCGCGATGAAGGCGTGGCCTCTATGCAGGCCATGACGTCCAATGTGACGTGGGACGAAGTGTGGGAGGCTTTCGAAGAGGATGTTCTCGATAAGAAGTTGGCTCGGGGCGAAATTGGAAAGTCTCGGTACAATGGTCAGAAGAGCGTCTATCGAAACTGCATCGAGCCGTATTTCGCCGGGAAGCCCGCAGAATGCCCATCTGCCGGAACGATGAAGGATTATTGGAAATGGCGGATGAGGAACTCGACCATCATCAACGATACGCTCATCGAGCAGTCAAAGACACTTTCATCGTTGTTCCGTTACGCGAAGAATAAAGGATATATCCGCGGCGAACTCCCGAAAATCTCGCCGGATGTGAAAAAGAATAAGAACAGACGGGGTGCCTATACGCGAAAGCAGGTGGAGACAGAGATTTTTCCACGGCTAGAAGTTTGGGTTTCTGAAGCCGCGCGACCGGGTGATGTTTTCCCGAGGAAAGTTTTTGAGAACTTCGTCAAAGTATCGATCTTTAGTGGCATTCGATTTGGCACACTGCTCAATCTCAAATGGTCGAATGTCGTTTTCCCATCCGTAACGCGGAGCGAACGGGCAGGCTATTTGACCGTAGTCGAGAAGGGATACGCGAAAGAGATGAAAACAAAGCTCTCACCGGAAGAGTACATTGCGAGAAATCCAGAATTGAAAATCGCACAGATCCGAATTCCCAAGGGCGTTGGAAAGAATAAGGGCAAATATCTGGACGTCATTCCGATGCATCAATGCACCGAGGTGTTGAGAACGTGGCACGCTAAAACGCTGTTTCCGGGCGACGACGATTTTCTCTTCCCCAACAAGACCGGCGGAAAGCGCGGATCGGATACTATCAGAAAGTTTCACAAGGGGGTAATCGGCAAAGACGGGTTGGGTCTTGTCAAAGATGCGTACGGGCTAGACCTCACGACCTATTCCTGGCGGCACACCTACGCGACTTGGCAGCTCCTGTTTAATCCTAAGGTGAACCAGGAAAAGTTGGCGAGAAATATGGATACGAGTGTCCAAAACATCGTCGATCACTATGGCCATGTCTATAACGTCGATGTGGCGGAGGATTTGGCGGGGATCTAGACCACCGATATATTGGCAGCGCTTGACGCGTGCTAACGCACAGCAGGGATATAAGCTTCTCCATCATGCTGTGTCGTCGTCAAACCCATAGTTGTGCTCGATTTCCCGGAGCAACCGTCGGACGTTGCGTTTGAAGTTTTGAAAGGATCGACGGTCGCCGGGAGTGCACGGGACGCTGACGAATCGCGTGCCGTCAGGTACAAAGATTTTCCCGTGCCGCCTCCCCCGCCTAAAAACCCAGCCAGAAACGATAAGCTCACACACTAATTCGTCAATTTCTCGGCATTTACAGTTTCGATGGCGTACCCCATGTTTCTATATCCGCTGATGCGCCTGCCGCTCATGCGAGCAAGCGTCGGAAGGGCATCATCAACATAATCGTAGATGATCACCTCTCTCTTGTCTGGATGAAGGCGATGCAGCCGGCCTGCATACTGAGCAAGCGTTCCCCGCCACGAAATAGGCATGGTCAGAAATAGGGTATCAAGTCGTGCGTCATCGAACCCCTCACCGATATATCGACCCGTGGCAATAAGCACCCTCTCCTCATCGTCAGCAATCGACCCCAGGCGTTCCGAGATTGCCCGTCGTGCTTTTACCCCCATACCACCATGCAACAGAATGACATTTCGGGCGAAGGGTGACAGGCGTTCCGCCAGTTGCAGTGCGTGCTCCTTTCTTTCGGTTAGGATCAACGGTGAACGCTTGGTCTCCAACGCCTTCAGGACGTCATCAAAAATCAGATCATTCCGCTTTTCATCCTGACACAAAGCTCCATAGATTTGTTGGATCGGGGGCTTGCCATCCATTTCGGTCGGCATGGAAAAGTTCGTGCTGCGGAGAATGACCCGGTGACCAAAGGGGCGCTGGGCGGCCTGCTGTCGCGCATCAGCGCGGAACCGTGCTGGACCACACTGCATGAAAATGATGGGATGGCGCCCATCCTTACGAACCACGGTAGCGGATAGACCAAGGACGTATCGGGCTTTACACCGCCGCGCAACCGCTTCAAAACTGACCGCTGACAGGTGATGACATTCGTCAACGATCAACTGGCCATACTCGGCAACTATGTCGTCAACCTCACCTTTGCGGACCAGGCTCTGGATCACTGCCACATCAATTTTCCCGGTTGGCTTTCGCTTGCCACCACCGATCTGTCCAACGGCATTTGGGGGGAGATCAAGAAATGTTCCAAGGCGGGCAATCCATTGGTCAAGAAGTTGACGTCGGTGAACCAAGACCAAGGTGTTGACGCCGCGACCAGCGATCACATGGGCAGCGACTACTGTCTTACCAAAGGCGGTGCCGGCCGATAGCACCCCCGTCTCCTCACGCATCAAGGCGTCGGAAGCAGCCTGTTGCTCCAAAGTCAATTCACCGACGAAGTTGGCTTCTATGGATTGGCCAGAATGCCTCTCGTCACGGTAACGGACGGCGATCCCATGCGAAGAGAGCAAATCCGCAACCTGATCACGGCACCCGCGTGGCAGACCGATGTGACGTGGCAACAGTTCGGCACAGCTGATAAACTTGGGAATTCCGTATGTCGGCAGACGCATCCCCTGGACGGCATAAAACTCTGGATTCTGGAATGCGGCCAATCGAATGAGCCTGTTCACCATGATTGAGGGAAGCGAACCCCGATCAATGTAAATCTGATCTCCAAGCACCATCTCTACGGCATCGGGCAAGGGCTCTGCGATGGGCAGTTCCCGCGTTCGTCGGGATGGTGGCGCGAGCCATGGCCCTTCATCCTCGTCGTCGACTGGCAAACGGAGACCAAGGATACGTCCCTTGCGGGCAGCCCCTTCGGTCAACAAGGCGACTTCCGTAGGCGTCATTCGCTTGATCGAGGAAAGAAACCTCCACTGATCAGCATACGGCTGAAAATTGTTGTCGAGGAAAAGGCTATTGCCTGACTGGCGAGGTCGATGCTGTAGAGGCAGAGCGATGAGATTACCAAATCCGCCCGATGGCATGGTGTCCTGGTTCGGAAAGAAACGATCGTATGATTCGAAACCGATATCCGGATGCTGTTCCATGGTATCGGTTAGGATGAGTGAGCCAAGCCTTCTGGCGGATGCCGCCGGAACAGGTTCGGAAAAGAATATCCAAACGTGCCCCCCCTTGCCGGATCGGGAACGTTCCAAGGCTGCGGGTACATTCATGGCCTCGCAGGTTGCCAGGAAAGCGGCAACATCCCGTTGCCAGGTTTTCTTGTCAAAATCAGCGGCAAGGAACCAACAGGTCTCATCAGCCAGCATGGGATAGACCCCGATCGTGAAATCACAACCATCCGATCCCTCGCCGCGCAGATGCTGATTAATAACCGTGTCAGTTACCGTGATAAGGGCGCGGCTTGGACAGTCCCCACATTTGACCTTGGGCTTACCACAGAGCCTCGGTGCCCATTCGTTGGCACATGCCGGAGCATAGCCGGATTTTCCGTTCCGCGAATTTGTCCACCGTTTCGGGTAAACATCCTCACGTCCCCTGAACAAGGATCGAAATAGTGCGATTTTCGAGGCAGGCGCTGAGTCTGTCGTAACCAATCCGTCGCTGGAGGGGAGAGGCTTGGTCGGCAACATCCGAGACGTCAGGCCAGCAAGCCGCGCCTCCAATTCTCGCCGCTCCGCATCAAGCTGAGCCAATCGGCCTTGAATTGCCGCGATCTCTTTGCTGTTCTGGGGCTGATCCACGGAGGTTGTTTTCTCCCAATTACTTTCGCCATTCGTCAGGCAACCGCCTGAAGTTGACTTTCATATGGCCGCGCCATTCCAGACGCGCCGCCACACCTCAAACTCGGCCGGCTTGATCTGGAAGCGCGCGTAATTTCCTTCATGAAGCGCGAGAAGTTCATTTTCGGCAACCTCGCGGAACCGTTCCCGCTCGGTCGGCTCCACGTTTTCCCCGGCAAACGCGGCAATGTGGGCGCTCGCTTCTTTACGTGTCATGCCCTGGCGCACGATCTCGCGAACGAGTGTGCGCAAAGAGTCGCGGTGTTGCAGCCGGAATGGATCGGGCTCGCCCAGAGATTGCCGGACGGCGGCGTAACGGGCGGCGGAGCGTTCATAGGCCCAGATGAATACGTCCTTCAAAAGATCGATCTTGTTCAACTCATACACACCGAGCACGGCATTGGTGTAGACGGCGCGCGGCACATCGGTAAATGATAGGGGCGAGAGATTGCTCCTGATCAGCGGGATGTTCGCCGCGATCCGCGAGACGCGCTTGTTCACATCATCGAAGGGCTGGAGATAGGGCAACTGCACCATGAAGAAAAACGCCTGCTCGAACGGGTCTTCGATAGAGGCGGTGGTCGCCAGTATTTGATCGAAACACTCTTCGATAAGCTGTGGGACTTCCAACGGATGAAAGGCCGATTTCTCGATCCCGACGGCGATGTTGCGCAACCGCCCCGCCGCAGTTTCATCTGGCAACAGGTTATTGGCGAGCATGGCGTGAAGATTGAGGATCGTATAACGGTTGAAGCCGATCCCCTCGGCCTCGCCGACGAGAAACTCAATGGCGTCCTTGTGATTGAGGATCATCTGGGCTTCGAGGCGACCCCGCCCGACCGCTTCTTCGCCAAACTCGATGAGACGTCTGGTATCGAGCAGCGAATAGGTGTTGCCCTCCAGCCGACTGGAATTCCAGGACAGGTCGATCAAGAGCCGGTTCAGGATTTGCTTCGCATAGGTTCCAGCGGGCAGCTCGACGACCTGCGGTTTGCCCACTTCCGTCAGATGCGCGCGTTCGTCTTTTGACAGATAAAAACTGACGCCCGGCCGATAGGAGTCGAGAAAGTCACGGTTATAGCCGACCGGCTTGCGCGCCCCTGCGGGGCGGCGAAGATTATCGCGGATCGCGGCGCTTTCGTCCGAAAGCGGTACGATATCCGCCACTTCGCCTTCGTCCTCCGTTGCAACGGCAACCGCCGCTTCCCGTCCCTTGGCGGACGGCAGACGGTATTTTGTCCAGCGGCGCTCGCCCTCCTTGACGAGACGCCCCTCTTCGACCAGACGCTGCAACCGGTATTGCAGTGTGCGGAGTGGTAAATCGCCAGTCAGGGCTTCGGCGATCTCCTGGGCCGCGACACCGCCTGGATTGCGGCGCACCACATCTTCGATCGCGGTTATTTCTTTTTCTGGTATCGGGCGAGCCACCGGGCAGTCCTTATCTTATGCATAGATTCTATGCGCAAGAAAATCACATCTATGCGCAACGTTCAAGCCTATACGCAAGAATTATTGCGTATAGATCGACATTGCGCTTTGTTCGGTCTATGAGCCGAATACATGGGCCATTCGGCTCAGCGGCTCATGCGGACACGGGCCCGCCGGAAAGAAGCGCGGTCAGGCTCGTAGCGATATCCTCCCCGCCGATCATGTCCATATCGACGGCCATGGCGAGCGCCATGATCATAGGCTCCAAAGCAGCCATGACCAGATTATCGCCATGCAAATGCGCTGGATAGATCAATTCGTGCAGATTATCGCGCGGGACTTCAGGGGCGTCATCGTGGGAAAGAGCCAAGCCAATCGCCAGAGCTTCGCTTTTGCGCAAGGGCAGGACGATGCCGAACCCGATGTGCCAGGGGCCTAAATCGAGGAAACGCCCCGCCAGCCGGATCTCCCCCCGCCTTGAAACCTGCGCCGCAAGCGCGTTGTCCATAATGTGAACGGCACATCCGTCGTCGAGCAGATCCCGCGCCAAGACGCCGCCCTGTGGATGCGCTTTTTCGACTTCAAAGACGGAAAAAACGGAGTCCGGCATGCGAGCGGCGATCATGGATTTGAGAGGATCGCGCTTGACGGAAAGTTTCGGCGCGATGCGGTCGATGGCCCTCCGTTTCCCGGCGCGCAAGCCCGGTTGACCTTTTCGGGAATAAAGCGCCGTATCCCCCAGCATCTCGTACAACCCGGGTTCGGCATCATCGAGCGCGGACGCACAGAGAATCTCCTGCGCCAACGTCCAATCCGCCTTGGTGAGTTTTTCAGTGCAAAGCTCCAAGATTTCGTTGAAGGCCTCGCGAACCGTGACGTAACCGATCGCCGCGATATCGACGCCGCCTGCTTTATCCGAAATTGAAATCACCTGGAATCCTCTTCATGTCGTGTGGAACATGCGCCGCCACCGAATGCACCCCGCCGCACAGCTTGAAAGGAACGCAGTTCGTCGAACACCTCTTCGATGGGGAGCGAACGGGACGGGTCCGCCCGAAAGGCGGCTGCGACCGGCACGATTTCGTCGCGCAACCATCGGTCAATAACGTCGCGATCACCTAGCATGTTCGGCCCACATCCCCTTCAAAATAATCGCGTTGCAAAATGGGCGTATCATGCGCCATAGAGAGCTTCCGAAAGGAACCAGTACATCGTTGCTTATATCAAATCCTGGCCTTCCGAAAAAGCCCCACCTCGCCACCCTCCAATCATCATTAAAATCCCTCAGCCTGGGCAAGGCGTAATTCGTTGTATTAATGCCGATTTTTGTTCAAAGAATCCCGGTTTTTGTTGTAGCAGTGCCGGTTT
>JBBDOA010000024.1:0-7596 GCA_040877275.1 Rhodospirillales bacterium
GATCCTGATCAAGGTCAACCAGATCGGCACCCTGACGGAAACCCTGGAAGCCGTTCACATGGCACACCGTGCCGGTTATACGACGGTGATCTCGCATCGCTCGGGCGAGACCGAGGACGCGACCATCGCCGACATCGCGGTTGCCACCAATGCCGGTCAGATCAAGACCGGCTCGCTCAGCCGTTCCGACCGGCTTGCCAAATACAATCAGCTGATCCGGATCGAAGAAGAACTGGGCCCGGTCGCTGTTTATCCCGGTGTCAACGCGTTGCTCTGAGTTTCTGCCGCTGTCATTCCGGCGCACGCCGGAATCCAGAGCGCCGGTCACGCCCTGTCCCTGCCAGATGCGGATGTGGTTCACTGGACCCCGGTCTGCACCGGGGCGACGAAGCATGTGTAAAAGTTCGTCATTCCCGCGCAGGCGGGAACCCAGAACTTAAGTCTGGGTCTGGGGTAGCTATAAGCTTTCTGTTGAATTCAAGCCTGCACCTCATGCTGAAGGAGCGGCGGAGCCGCGTCTCGAAGGAGGGGAGGCGTTTGCATGACGCCGGGGGATGAAAGCAAAACCACCCGACAACGAAAAAGGCCCGCCGAAGCGGGCCTCTCCCATCAGGTTCTTTTACAAACGTGTCAAGCGGCAACGGCGGCTTTCTTCTGCGCCAGCTTGATCCGGCGTTTTACGCGGACAGCGTTCAGGCTGAGCTTCACGTCGGACGTTTTCAGCAGGTATGCATCAAGGCCGCCACCGTGCTCGACGGTCCTGAGGCCATAAGCGGTGACGCGAAAGCGGACGGCTTCGGCAAGGGTTTCCGACCACAGCGACGTGGTCTGCAGGTTCGGCAGGAAGCGGCGACGCGTCTTGTTCATCGCGTGGCTTACGTTGTTACCGGTTTGAACCGTGCGACCGGTCAGTTCACAGGTCTTGGACATGGTGTCGGTCCTCAATCTCGGGCGTCTGGCGCCACTAAACGCGTTATCAAAACAATTGGGATCGTGCCCGGGCAAACGGCAAAGGCACGATCCGTTGGTCGGTCTTTTAGGGGCTTGCCCCCCGGTCGTCAAGCGTTCCGTGCGAAAGCAGGGGGCTTATTTTCAGGTTATTGTCCGTTTGCTCATCCGTTTAATCCCGGGTCTATTCGTTAATCCGCCAGGCACCGCTCCATTCATGCGGCGGCAGCCAGGTATCCCCGGAAAGCCGGGCTTCCAGCACTTTGGCGGTTTCTTCGGTGAATGCTTCGGGGACCCGCTCGCGCAAGTGCGATACCGCCTTGTTCCAGAACGAATTGATCTGCTCGATACGGCTGATCAGTGTTTCCGTGGCGGGGTCGGGGTCCAGTTCGGCTTGCTGTAGCGCAGCACGGGCGTCAAGCAGGGCCAGCCGCGCCTTGCTCCAGTCGCCTTCCAGATAGGCGGCGATGCCCTTTTCGAATGCCAGCAGAAAGCTGACCGGCAACTGATCGATATCAACCGTAAAGATATCAAGCGGCTTGTCGCGGCCCGGCAGCAGCACGCGGTCGATACGTCGGCACAGCACCCGGCGGTCAGCGCTCAGACATGCGTGAAACTCGGCACTGACCAGAATGTTCGAGTTATACAGACGATTCAGCGTTTCCAGCCGCGATGCCAGATTGACGTTATCGCCGATCAGCGTCGAATCGGCCCGGTCGTCGTCACCGACAGGGCCGGCCACGACCACGCCCCAGTGCAGACCGAAGCGGGTGTCGAAGCGCTTTTTGCCTTCCCAGCCTTCATTACCGGCGAAAAAGTCTTCCCAGACGCCGCCGGCGACTTCCAGCGCCTCGGACAGCCTGTGCATCTCGACTGCCGCATCAAAGGCTGCATTGGCGCTGTTGCGCGGTTCCTCGTTATTGTGGAAATAGGCGAAAATGCCTTCGCCGAGAAACTTGTCGATATCGCCACCGTGGCGGCTGACACCGCGATTCATCTCGCCCAGATAGGTCTTGAGCACCGGCAGCACGTCTTTTTCCATTTCGTGCGTCATCGCCTTGAAACCGGCGACATCGGTGAACATCAGCGCAACCGGCGACCGTGTCGGGATGACCCGCTCTCCCTTCGCTTCAAGAAAGGCGCGGCGGCTGATGAAGCGTCTGAGATTGGAAATGATCATGCTGATGGCTTCGATCAGCGTTTCGATTTCGTTGAGTTGCCGGCCTTCGCTAAGCGCTTCCTCGGCTCGGCGGCGAATGATCGCATCGGCGTCCTCGAGGCCCGGGATTTCAAGCATTTTGCCGAGGATGACCTCGTTGGCTTCATGCAAGCGGTCCATGAAAATCCTGCCGACCCGGGCCAGGTTGTGCTCGGCCTTCCAGCGCACCGCGTAGATCATTGCCGCATAGATGATGATTTCCAGTATCGGGTCGGAGAAATGTTCATAACTTCCAATAGAAAAGTCGCCGAGCATACTGATAAGTATAAGGATTCCGACGGCGAACCAGGCATCATCACGGCCCATGGAACCGAGCATTTCCGCACCCAGCACGGTTTCGCGGGTGCCGACTTTCTGCACCAGACCGACCTTGGCGACGGCACGGACGGTCCTCAGCACGCGCAGGACCCTGGGGTTGGCCATGCCGATATCACCGGCTGTGAATGAAGCACCGGTGGCACCGACTGCCAGAATATTGATCCAGGCGGCCGGTGTCCTGAAATATTTCATGCCATACGCCAGCGCACCGACGCAGATATCGAACATGAAGAATATGCCCATCAGGGCTTCAACCCAGCGCGCCGCCTCGACCGACCAGTCCAGCGTCGTTACGCCGCCAAGCATTTCCAGAAACGCCGCTATCGGGGCGAAGAACACCGCCAGATACGTTGCCGCCAGATTGAGCCGCTCATAACCTTCGTTTTCAGCCAGACGCAACCACACCCCCTTGCCGGGGGCCAGCGCCTGCTCATTCTGGGCTGCTTCGTGGCTCAGCGGAATCCGCCCGAATAGCGCCTCGTAGCGGTCTTCATTACTTTCAAAAGCGCTGTTCTGGTCTGTTTTCTTATGATCCGCCATCTGTTCCCTCATACCATCCCGACGGGCTGCACATTTGCATTAATGCGGCTTGGCAGGAGGGGAAATCCTAGACGCCGGTCATGATCCTGTCACGGTCTCAAAATCGTTCCTGTCAAGCTTGTTTCTTTTGTGGAAAGAGGCACATTATCGGAAATGGCCAAACGAAAATACATGCACCCGTCCCTTGTCATGCGCGACGACGTCGCGGAGGACATCCGTCTGTGTGAATGGCCCGATTGTCATTTTAAAGCCGATTACCGGGCGCCGCTGACCCGCGAAAGGCTGCGCGACTATCGATGGTTCTGCCTTGATCATGTGCGCGAATACAATAAACGCTGGAATTACTACGATGGGATGACCGACGCGGAGGTCGAGGCCGATCTGCGCCGCGATACCGTCTGGCAGCGGCCGACCTGGCCGATCGGCGAGCGCGAGGAGGGGACGGTGTTCGGACCGAAACCGGGCACGGGCCCGTTCGGCATTGATCCGGACTACTTCAGCGATGCGTTCGGCTTTTTCGAAGACAAGGCGACCCACGCCGGATCGCCCACACCCGATGCCATGACCCGCGCCGCACTGGCCATTTTCGGCCTGCACATGCCGATCAATGCCGAAATGTTGAAAGGCAGATACAAGGAACTGGTCAAGAAACACCACCCCGACACCAACGGCGGCACCAAGTCGGCAGAAGAAAAATTCAAGGAAATCCGCGAAGCCTACGAAACGCTGCGGCATTTTCTGGTGATCTGATTTTGTTTCTTTCGACATCCCTGACGTTCGCCTCGCCTGACATTTAATTTTGCCTGCACCACCGGTAATCCTTCGAGACGCGCTGCGCGCTCCTCAGGATGAGGTGGTCCTTCGTCCTCATGCTGAGGAGCGAGCATAAGCGAGCGTCTCGAAGTACGAGGGCGTTTATGCTCCGGCCGGCATGATGGTTTCATTTGTCACCCGGACATTAAATTCAAGCAAAACAACCCCCAAAACCCCACAAATCCTTGACGCATCAGGTGATTGCCCCTAACACCAGATAAACTCTATCCCTATATGCCCTATAAGGATGATGACGAAATTGAGCGCCGGTCCCGGCAATGGGACCGGGCATTTGAACGGGAATGTGCGAATGACCACCAGCCACCAATCACAGCCTCTTTTGATGCAGGAACCCGATATCAAGGTGTCGGTCCGCCAGATGTTCGGAATCGACAGCGATATGGAAGTTCCGGCATTTTCCGGGGCTGATTCCCACGTTCCCGACATTGATGAGACCTATCGTTTCGACCGCGACACAACGATGGCGATTCTGGCCGGTTTTGCCTATAACCGCCGCGTCATGATTCAGGGCTACCACGGCACCGGTAAATCAACGCACATCGAGCAGGTCGCGGCACGCCTCAACTGGCCGTGTATCCGCATCAACCTCGACAGCCACATTTCCAGGATCGATCTGGTCGGCAAGGACGCCATCGTGCTCCGCGACGGCAAACAGGTTACCGAATTCCGTGAAGGCATCCTGCCGTGGGCGCTGCAAAACCCGACCGCCGTGGTGTTCGACGAATACGACGCCGGCCGTCCGGACGTGATGTTCGTGATCCAGCGCGTGCTCGAAGTCGAAGGCAAGCTGACGCTGCTCGACCAGAACCGCGTGATGCGTCCGCACAAGTATTTCCGGCTGTTTTCGACCACCAACACCATTGGTCTCGGCGATACCACCGGCCTCTACCACGGCACCCAGCAGATCAACCAGGGCCAGATGGACCGCTGGAACATCGTCGCCACGCTGAACTATCTGCCGCACGATGCCGAAGTCGATATCACGCTGTCGAAATGCGAGTCCTACAACACCGCCGAAGGCAAGTCGCAGATCTCGGCCATGGTCGAGTTGGCCGACATGACCCGGGCCGGCTTCATGAACGGTGATATCTCGACCGTGATGTCGCCCCGGACCGTCATCACCTGGGCCCAGAACGCCGAAATCTTCAAGGATATCGGTTATGCTTTCCGGGTCACCTTCCTGAACAAGTGTGATGAGCTGGAACGCCCGGTGGTTGCCGAATACTACCAGCGTGCCATGGGTGAGGAATTGCCGGAATCCGCCGCCAACGCGGTCCTGCAATAAGCAGATAAAGGCAGGCTTTTGAACAAAGAGCATCCCGCCGAGCTTTGGAAGCGTGTCACCGCATCGACGCTGCGGGCGATGGGCCATGCCAGGGATCTGGAAGTCCAGTACGGCCAGAGCACGCCCGGCCTGACTTCTGAAGCGGCACACATGCCAGCACCACAGGCGAACATGAGCCCGGAGGCCATGGCCCGGTTCCGCGGCATGTCGGATGCCCTGTCCCTGAGGCTGCGCCATCACGACGCCGATACCCACCGCGCCAACATGCCGCCCGGTGCCGATGCCAGACGCCTGTATGAAAGCGTCGAACAGGTCCGCTGCGAGGCGCTCGGTGCAAAACGGCTGTCCGGTGCCTCTGATAATCTGCAGGCTTTGCTGGAAGAACGCTGCCGCGCCAAGGGCTATAACGGCATCAAGGAACGCGATGATGCGCTGCTGCCGGATGCCGTCGGCCTGCTGGTCCGCGAGCACCTGTCCGGGCGCGAATTGCCGGAATCAGCACAAAAATTCGTCGAACTTTATCGCGCCGACATCGAAAAGAAGATTTCCGGTGATCTGGGTCAACTGCTGAAATCGGCACCGGATCAGGACGCATTCAGCAAAGCAGTCAACAAGATGCTGAAATCGCTTGATCTTTTGAAAGACGATCCGAGCGACGACAACCCGGAAGAAGACGAACAGAACAATTCTGATGACAGCGAAGACGGCAATCAGGACACCGATGCGTCGGATGCCGAACAGGATGCCGACGGCTCCATGGCCGGTGAAACCGAGGACAGCGATTCCACCGAGGGCATGGACTTCGATCCCGAGTTCAGTGAAGACGACCTGAATCCGGGCGAGGGTGAGGAAGAGCCGTCCGGCCCCAGCGAGTATGATCCCGACTGGCGACGCAATGATCAGGGCGATAACCAGCCGTACCGGGCCTTCACCGCCGAATTTGACGAAGTCACCCTGGCCAGCGAACTGTGTGATTCTGAAGAACTGGTCCGCTTGCGTCACCAGCTCGACCAGCAGCTCTCGCACCTGCAGGGCGTTGTCGGCAAGCTCGCCAACCGCTTGCAACGCCGCCTGCTGGCACAGCAGACCCGCTCGTGGGAGTTTGATCTGGAAGAAGGCGTGCTCGACGCCGGCCGGCTGTCCCGCGTCGTCAGCGATCCTGTCGCGCCGCTATCGTTCAAGCGCGAAACCGACACCGATTTCCGCGACACTGTGGTCACGTTGCTGATCGATAATTCCGGCTCGATGCGCGGGCGGCCGATCACGGTCGCGGCGATGAGTGCCGATATCCTGGCCCGCACGCTGGAACGCTGCGGCGTCAAGGTCGAGATTCTCGGCTTCACGACCCGCTCATGGAAGGGCGGTTCGTCCCGTGAAAAGTGGGTCGAGCAGGGCAAGGCCAAGAACCCGGGCCGGCTCAACGATCTCCGCCACATCATCTATAAATCCGCCGACATGCCGTGGCGCCGGGCACGCCCGAACCTCGGCCTGATGCTGCGCGAAGGCCTGCTCAAGGAAAACATCGACGGCGAAGCGCTTTTATGGGCGCATAACCGGCTGCTCGGCCGGCCCGAACAGCGGCGCATCCTGATGGTCATTTCCGATGGCGCACCGGTCGATGATGCGACGCTATCGGCCAACCCCGGCAATTATCTGGAACGCCACCTGCGCGAGGTTATCCACTTCATCGAAAACAAATCAGATGTCGAGTTGACGGCGATCGGCATCGGCCACGACGTGACGCGCTATTACCGCAAGGCCGTGACCATCGTCGATGCCGAAGAACTGGGCGGTACCATGATGGCGCGTCTGGCTGAGCTGTTCGACGAAAACACCGGGCGCGAGTTGCGCAACGCCGGCCGCCGCAAGGTCGGCTGACGCCCCCTCATCGACCCCATCCTTCGAGACGCGCTTTGCGCTCCTCAGGATGAGGTGCGTGCTAAATCCCTCATGCTGAGGTGCGTGCTAAAGCCCTCATGCTGAGGAGCGAGCACAAGCGAGCGTCTCGAAGCACGAGGGGCCCCGGATCAGCTCCGGGGTGTCGGGACGTCTAGTATCAGGACTGTTTATAAATCATCAATGCCGTGCCAAGCGCATCGTCGGGGTGCACCACAAGTGCCGCATCGGTCTCGATCACCGGAACGCCTTGCTGAGCGAGATACGCCCGCGTTTTCACCAGATCACCGGAACGAAACCCGATAGCCGCCGTATAGGGCAGACTTGAGGGGATGAAATCCGGAATAATCCGATTGAGGCGCGAACGGGTGACAAAGCGGAGTCCGCCCCGATCACAGATGACAGCGGCTTCATCGTCATCAATCCGCGTTGCCGGTCTGCCAAGCAGGCGCGCCATGGTTTCCGCCGACAGCGCCGGCGTATCGACACAAATCACCGCATCGACCAGCCCGCTCAGTGCATTATCGCGCGCCAGATAGCGGTCCTGCCACATCAG
>JBBDOA010000025.1:0-7560 GCA_040877275.1 Rhodospirillales bacterium
AGTACTTCCTGCATGCGCGGATGCTCAAGGATTGGGGCTTCCTCAAGCTCGCCGACAAGGTCTACCACGAATCCATCGGCGAGATGAAACACGCCGATTATCTGATTGAGCGGATTCTGATGCTCGACGGTCTGCCCAACCTGCAGGACCTGGGCAAACTCAAGATCGGTGAAAATGTGCCGGAAGTGCTGAAAAGCGATCTTTCCGTCGAAGTTGCCAATCAGGCGTGCCTGAAAAAGGCGATCACCATTGCCGAGGATGCGAAGGATTACATCTCGAGGGAAATCCTCGAGAAAATCCTCGACGACACCGAAGAGCACATCGACTGGATCGAAACCCAGCAGAACGTCATCGAACATACCGGCCTGCCCAATTATCTGCAGGAGCATATGTTCGAGGGTGAAGGTTCCTGATTTCGGCGGTTCAGATCGCCGTCAGATGATTATCCCATTTGCGGAAGGGGTGGCGCTGCTGGTGCAGCGGTGTGCTGCCCTGCGTCGTCTCGACCAGCAGACCTTCGCCGTTTGACAGCACGAAGCCCGGATGATCTCCGGCCTCGGCAACACCGCAGCCGTCCGGGATGGCGAAGCTGTCCAGCCAGCGTCCTTCCGGCATCTGCCAGAATGCCACCTGACCGCCCCTGGGTGACGATACCGCGAGCACGGCACCGGCCGGATCATAGGTGACGGAGCCGCAATACCCGGCCATCTGCCCGAGCACGCTACCCGGCATCGGCAGTGTCTGGAACGGCTGGCCGCTGCCCATGCGATGGGTAAAGACAAGCGGCATTTGCTCGCCGTTGTCCGCCTGGTCCTGACAGGCGAAGGCGACCGTGCCGTCGGCCATCACCGCCAGATGACGGATCGAGAGCATATGGCGGGCCGGGTCGTCGAAGCAGACCTGCTCAAACATGCGCCCGGTTGCCGTGTTGATATAGCAAAGCGACGGCTGCATCGTCTCCAGATTAAGTTTTGTGCGTCCGCTGTCCGGATGCGTGCGGATGCCGCCGTTGGCAACCACCAGGGTCCGGCCGTCTTCCAGTAGCGCCAGCTGGTGCGGGCCGATGCCGCCGCTCGGAAACGCAGCCGTCGGGGCATAACCGTTTGCCGCGTCATAAACGCCGATCACGCCGTCGCCGCTCTCGAAGCTGTTTTCAGTCATCCACAGGGTGCGGCCGTCGGCGCTGTAAACGCCGTGGCCATAGAAATGCCGACCGGATTGCGGGGTCAGGGTGTGGCGGCTGAGACCATCGGCGATGTCGAAGACGACGGCGTAGCTGCCGGGGCGTCTGGCCACGACCAGGGCTTCATCGCCGCCGGGCCGGATCATCGTTGCATGACCGCGCGCCGGCAGCGGCAAATCCCAGACGATGTCGAGCCGGTGATCGAGCCGGGATACCAGGTGGCGCTTGGCCAGGGTATCAAAGCCGGTGCTGAGATAGCCCGCGTGCGTCTCGCCCCGGGCTGCGCCGGGCAGCATGCCGCCGAGGCCGAGCGCCGTCAGCGCGGTTATGAATGTGCGTCGGTCAATCACCATCGAGGGCATTAAAGCCAAGGGACAACCCCAATACTGTGGTCAGGTCTTCGGCAATCAGTTCGCGCAGGCTTTCCAAAGTCGCGGCCAGTGACCTGAAGCGAACCGGGCCGAGTTCCTGGCCCAGCGCTTCGACGCCGTTCTCGCCAAGCGCCCGCACTTCATTCAACGCAACATCGAACTGCGAGACGATCAGCGTGTGGGTGTTGGCGTCGGTGTCGGCATTGCCGTACAGCAACTGATACAGGGCCCGCATGGCGCGGATGTTGATTTCGACGTTCCTGACGCTGCGCTGGCTGATGGCGTTTTCGAGAAGAAACGGCCGTGCCCGTTCGCTGCCGGCCGGATCTTGCAGTTTGATCGTGCTGACGAATTTCAGGGCGGTGACCAGATCATTGAACAGGTCGCGGGTTTCTGTTCTGGCATCGGTCCCGGCAGTTGCGTTCCGGGTCTCGTCGAACAGCGTCCGGGCGATCCGGGCGATGTTGTCGGCGATGGCGTGGGCGGCACTACAGCGGTTGATCTTTTCAGGTGCCTGGGCGTGTTGGCTGAGGGCTGTCTCGCCGAACAGCAGCCGTTCAAGCGCCGGAAAACCCTGCACGGCAACGCTCATGTCGCTGATGCTCTGATCCAGGGGCCGGTTCGGCTCGGTTAGCATCAACTGGCGCAGATGGCGGTCGGTAATGCCGCGCTTGTCGGGCCAGAATTGCAGCCGTGCGTGCCGGTCCTCGACGTTGACGGGCCCGTTGCGGATGTGCTGCACCGCCTGCCAGGCATCATACGCCAGATGAAAGGCGCTCTGCACGGCCACCCTGTCGGGGGCCTGTTCCGTGGAGCGGCAGTGCCGGGCAATGCTGTGTTCCAGTTCCTGCGCGCCCACCGATAACGTCTCGTAGCCGGGATGGATATGTTCGGTACGGATCGTATTCCGCAAGTTCTGGTAATCGGGCGCGGCCTGGGTCGGCAGGGCGGTGCCGGCAAGCAGCGGCAGGACGAGGGCGAAGATAAATCGACGATGACTCATAAGGACTCCAGAAACCGGATCAGGGCGTTGCGCTTTGCTGCGGGAAGCGTGATGACTTTCTGTTTTGCGGCTTCGGCTTCACCGCCATGCCACAGGATCGCTTCCAGCAGGTCGCGGGCACGACCATCGTGCAGAAAGAATGTATGCCCGCTGACGTCTTTGGTCAGGCCGATACCCCACAGCGGCGGCGTGCGCCATTCGCGGCCATTGGCGACACCTTCGGGACGGTGGTCGGCAAGTCCGTCGCCCATGTCGTGCAACAACAGATCGGTGTAGGGCCAGATCAGCTGATGCGAATGTTCGGGTCGGTCCGGGTCGGTGCGGGTGATATGCTTGGGGATATGGCAGGACGCGCAGCCGCTTTCATAGAACACCCGCTTGCCACGCAGCACCACCTTGTCCTGGACGTCGCGTCTGACCGGCACCGCCAGGTTTCTCGAATAGTGCGTCACCAGATCAAGCACGTCGTGTCCGGCTTCCAGATTGTCGTACTGCGGACTCGATCCGTGCGGCCCGGCCTTGCAGGCGGTCTGGGCATCCGTGCAATCGCCGGCCGGGTCCAGAGCAACTGGATTGGAAATGCCAATGTCGCCACCGAACGCCTCGCCGGATTGCTGGTGGATCGTCGGGTTGCCGGCTTTCCAGCCGAAGCGGCCCAGCCTGACGCTCTGGCTTTCCTTGTCCCAGACCCGGTTGGCGCGACCGGAAATGCCGTCATTGTTTTTGTCGTCCGGGTCGGCATGGCTGAGCAGGGTCTCGTCCGGGATCATTTCCAGCAGCCCGAGGCCGATCATTTGCGGTGCGATCCTGGGCGACAGCATGACGTCCGGGTGCATCGGTCCATAGTGAAGATCGGCGACGCTGTATTCGGGCGCGCGCAGGGTCACGACCGTGCCGTCACCAAGCGTCACAGGCCGATCCTTGTAGGTGATCACCATACGCCCTTCCGGGTTCAGACCCTGGACCGCGAAATCCTGCAACTGGCCGCCATAGACCGGCTCGGGAATGACGCCGGCCCGGTGGCTGGCCAGCCGTTCACGTTCCTGATCGTTTGCGGGCGGTACGGATAATCTGAGAAACAACGATGATGCACCCTCTTCGGCGGAGGTGCCGGTGGGTGGATGGCCGCGTCCGTCTTTCAGGTGGCAGCGCTGGCAGGACCGGGCATTGAACAGCGGCCCGAGGCCGTCCGATGCCTGCGTCGACGCCGGCGCTGAAACCCAGAGGCGGCGGAAAAAACCGTTGCCGATCTTGAAGCGCATTTCCTGCTCAAGGCTCAGATTGGCCGAGCTGTGCGAGAACGCGTTGCTGTTTGCGGTCTTTCGCGTTGTCGCGGCACCGCCGGACATGGCTTCGTATTTTTCGGCGGCGTTGAATTTGCTCGTCGGCTTGACGATTTCGGGCAGGTCCTGCGCCTGCAGGCCGGACGCAACCCCGAGTGCGGTAAAAAGGAAAAACGACACTGCGACCGTGCCGGATGCAAAACCTGACGTCATGGCGTGCCTTAATCCGGGAAACCGGTGCGGACAAGCGCTCCTGTCCGCACCATCCCCGTCTTATTTAAAGACTGCGTTCGGATTATCAAGACTGTCCGAGCCTTCGAAGGTGATCGTACTGACGCCGAGCAGCGGTGCTGCGGCTTCAATCGCCTTGGCTTGTGCGACCAGAGCATCGACCGCATCCTGAACCATCTGGTTGCCGGCAACGTTGCCTTGCGCCAGCATCTGGTCATAGGCCATGACCCGGCTGTCGGCGGTTGCCTTGAGGATTCCCAGGGTTCTGGAAGCCTTTTGCATGGCCCCTTCGATCTTCGCGGCAACACCGGCGTTTTTGGCGGCGATCAGGGCATTGATGCCGCTGCCCTCAACAACGCTGCCGTCGATGCGCACGTAACGGCCGTTATAGATCGAGACCATGCCGAGCTGATCGTAATAGTGCGAATTGTGGGTGTTGTCGGAAAAGCAGTCATGCTCTTCTTCCGGATCGTGCAGCATCAGGCCGAGCTTGATGCGCTCACCGGCCAGCTCGCCATAGGACAGGCTGCCCAGACCCTGAAGGATGGCGGCCAGTCCCTTGTCGGCATCGCCGACGACGTGGGCGCGGGCCTCGCCCTTGGCGTCCCACATGGCGACCATGTCCTCAAGATCGCTGACCAGCAGGTCAGCCGCCGCGTTCAGATACTGCACCCGGCGATCACAATGGCCGTTTGTGCAATTCTTCACATCAAAGTCGGTGGCCTTGCGATTGCCGGCACCGGGGCCGGTGCCGTTCAGGTCCTGGCCCCACAGCAGAAACTCGATCGCATGATAACCGGTGGCGACGTTGGCCTCGACACCGTCCAGTTCCTGCAGGGTGTCGCTGAGCAGTGCCGGCGTGATCTTGCCGGCGTCGATCATCTTGCCGCCGATGTTGAGGTTGGGATTGGCGATGACGTTGGCGGCATAATACGGGTTGGCCGCCGCCGTGGTGCCGTAGGAGGCATCGACGTAATCGATCAGGCCTTCATCCAGCGGCCAGGCGTTGACCTTGCCTTCCCAGTCGTCGACGGCGGGGTTGCCGAAACGGTACCCTTCGGTCTGCTGATAGGGCACGCGCGCGGCGAGCCAGGCGGCGCGGGCCGCCATCAGGGTTGTTTCGCCGGGTTGGGTGCTGAGGCTGCGGATGGCGCTTTGCAGGGTGCCGGCCGTGGCCAGCGCATCCGCGTACATGGCATGGGCGATGTCGGCATAGGTCTTGACGACCGTATCCTTGAGCGCCGCCTGCGCCGGCATGGCGACGCTGACGAGCGCCGCTATCATTATTTTCCTGAACATACTATTCCTTCCTTTTTACTCCAGATTTGTCAGTATTCGGCGGCGATTTTGAGAGTCGCCGTGTGACCGCTGTTACCGGTGCCGCCCTTGGCGACACTGTAATCCTTGTCGTGCAGATATTCGCCGGTGATGGAGAAGTGTTCGACGATGCCGACGGTGATGGCCCCGCCGTAGCGCGTTTCAGGCAGGCCGAGGGCGAGGGCTTCTTTGGTGCCCTGTACGGTCGCGGCGAAGGTCGTTTCGTGATCCAGGATCGGCATCGTATAGGAGGCTTCGACGTTCCAGGCCGCCGGTTGTGCGCCCTGACCGTTAAACGCCAGCTCGCCCGCCTGGAACGATTTCAGCGCCTTCATATAGCCGCCGCGCAGCGTCACGCCGGAAAATGAAACATCGCCGTGGAGGTCCAGACCGGAAATGTATTTGCTGATCGCCGTCGCGTTGGTGTCGAGCCCGGACGTCAGGCCATTGGAATCAGCCATGTTGTTGATGTAGCCGATGGCCCCGTTATAGGCAAAGCCGCCGCTCTCTCCGCCGTAGGCGAGTTGTGCGCCGAACTGGTCGATCTGGTTGCCTTCACCGGCTTTCTGGGTATCGCCGTTATAGAAATAACCCTCAAGCACCAGACCATCGTGGGCCAAGCCGACAAGGATCGCCGCTTCCCTGGTTTCACCCAGGTCCTGGGTCAGCGGATCGCTGCTCATGGCAGTATCGAAACCACCGAACGGCACGGCCCATTTTCCAGCCTGCAGATAGAGCGGGAATTTTTCCGTATTGCCCAGGGTCGCGAATGCTTCGTCGAGCGTGATGTTCTCGTCGCCGTCGTCTTCATACAGGAACTGCACGTGCGTCGACAGATACTCGTGCGGTCGGGTGTCGATGAAGAACTCGACGGTGCCCAGGGCTATGTCGCTGGTGTTTGCCTTGTTGAAATCCGTGCTGTTGGTCATCTCGACCTCGGCAACACCACCGATCTGGACGGTATCCAGGAACGATGGTTTGGCTGCCGCCTGCTCAGCCGCGGTGGCGGCCTGTTCGGCCTTGCCCGAGGTCGCTTCGAGTTGGGTGCGCAGGGCGTTGATCTGCTGCTGCTGCTTTTCGATCAGCTTGACGAGATCGGCAAGTTTCGGTTCATCGGCAATGGCTGTGCCCGTTGCTGATACCGAGATCATCGACAGGGCGAACAGACCGGCGATGGAAGAAAATGTTTTCGACGTCATGGTGATATTCCTTGTTTGAAGCATTAAAATTGTTCAGGTCCCGCTATTGGTCCCGCTCAATGTGCAGCCTTGCCGATCCACCGTGATGGACAGCAAACACGCACATGGAGTGAAAGACGCAATCCGGAATGATATGTAATAACATTACATATCATTCATGGGCAATCCCTTTCAAACTGCGAACATCCGCATTGTCGTGTTTTTGTTCATTGGCTTCATTATGGTGTCTCATTCCGGGCTCTCCTCGATTTTTCAATCCGATAAGGCGAGCGCACGCACATGCGCACGACCGCCGACAAGGGGACGACGCCCACACTGTGCGGGCGACGACGATGCGATCCGGGTCCGAAAACCCGGCATGTGTTCGGATGGGAATGGAGACTTCCCGGGAAGGACACCCGGGGCGCTCATCCTCATCGCGATGACTTCAGTCACCACTAGCGGCAATGCCGCACCCCCGGATTCCCCGTCCGGCGGTTGAGTGACGAGACATTGGCAGGTCTCCTGACTCGCGGGTCTTTGTCGGTCGTCCAGCCTTCCCGGTTGCCCAGTGGCCATTATCGGACGCGACTCGCCGCTCACAGTTGCGGGGACAGTCACGGATCGGGTGCCGTC
This sequence comes from Rhodospirillales bacterium, assembly GCA_040877275.1. Classification (GTDB taxonomy): domain Bacteria; phylum Pseudomonadota; class Alphaproteobacteria; order Rhodospirillales; family Casp-alpha2; genus UBA4479. Next base: position 7,203 of record JBBDOA010000025.1, read on the forward strand.
AAGGTCCACCCTGCCGTGTTCCCTTTTAATCCCCGGGCAATGCCCGGTGGGAACCAATATCGTCGGGGGCACATTAGGATGCATAATTTCAGGATGTCAATTCCGGGGAGGCCTGAGCAGGACTTTCGGCGTGCAGGGCGGCGACCAGCGAGGCAAGACCGCTTGAGCGCAACGGCACATATGTTTTCATGAGCTGGCGGCACAGTTTCTTGACGTTATGGACCGCGTCGTGGCTGACGCAATCACACGGGAAAACCACGGTATCGGCGCGGGCGATGGCACTGGCCAGCTCGTGCATGGATTTTTCCTGGCCGCCATCGTGGTGCAGCAATTCGCCGTTCCAGTTCTGCAGAACCTG
>JBBDOA010000026.1:0-7533 GCA_040877275.1 Rhodospirillales bacterium
CGATGTGCAGATCGCCAGGGTAGAAGGCGGCATCGGCCTCGCCATTTCCGCCGAAGGCGCCAACGCCGGGTTGCGCGAAGACCTGGCCCGCGGTCTGACGCCGGGCGAACAGTTGTCGACGCTGGACAGCCGCTCGATCCACAGCTTTGTGACGCAGCTTCTGGTGATCGAGGCCGGCTGCGAGCTTGAGATTGCGGCGGATGACGACACGGTGCGGTTCGCTGCGCTGGCCGGGGGCGGATGATCCGAAAATTTTGATTTGGTAGCAATGAGTTACAGTAACTATATTAATAGCACCCCGTCATCCCCGCTTTCGCGGGGATGACGGGCAATAAAAAGGTAATTCATTGATATTAATATATTACTTTCGAATCGGACTCTAAAGTCACAAGGTTCGAGTTAACCGGCTCAACTATCGAACATCGTATTGATACTCAGGCGTGCTGCGCCTTATTGATACTCAGGCGTGCTGCGCCTTATTGATACTCAGGCGTGCTGCGCCTGGGGCACCGTCTCCGGGTCACGCAGCACATAGCCCCGGCCCCACACCGTTTCGATGTAGTGTTCGCCGCCGGTTGCGTCGGCCAGTTTCTTGCGAAGCTTGCAGATGAACACGTCGATGATCTTCAGCTCAGGCTCGTCCATGCCGCCGTACAGGTGGTTCAGGAACATTTCCTTGGTCAGGGTCGTGCCCTTGCGCAGGCTGAGCAATTCCAGAATGCCGTATTCCTTGCCGGTCAGGTGCACCGGCTGGCCATCGACCTCAACCATGTGGGTGTCGAGATTGACCGACATCTGCCCGGTATGAATGATCGAATGGGCATGCCCGGCGGAACGGCGGATGATCGCCTGAACCCGGGCCATCAGTTCCGACTTGTCGAACGGTTTGGTCAGATAGTCGTCGGCACCGATACCGAGACCCTTGACCTTCATTTCCGATTCCGTGAGGCCGGACAGGATCAGCACCGGCGTCTGCACCCGCGAATCCCTGAGACGGCGCAATACTTCAAGGCCGTCCATGTCGGGCAGCATCAGATCGAGAATGATGATGTCGTATTCATAAAGCTTGCCGATTTCCAGACCGTCCTCGCCCAGGTCGGTCGCATCGACAACCATGCCGGCCGTTTCAAGCATCAGCTTGACGGTCGCCTGTGTCGTCGGGTCGTCTTCCACTAATAATACGCGCATGTTCCCCTCCGGCCCGCCAAAATACCGCGAATCGATTTCTGTTAACCATATTACCATTTGCTGAGTCTGCGCCAAACCCTTTAAGGTCAAATTTGTTAACCTTTATGAAGAAAGCACTGAAATGCGCAGAATTCCGCCGTTTTCGGTGGGCACGCTGGCCGGGTCGCAGTCCTGCGCCATGCCTGATGTGTGGCCATTCGGCACAACGACAGGAGAACCTGACCCTGAAGCCATTCATGGCAGCGTATGCCGATAGGTCATAAAAGTGCGAGTCATAAGCCATTCAAAGCGCTATAGTGTCCCGGACTTCATGACGTAATGGAAAAAAAACCGAGATGAGTGAAAGCAAAGGGTCCGCCCTGAAACCGCTGTTGAGCGCCGTTCTTGTTGCGGCAATCGTGCTGCCTGCCGGGTATTACGGCTTCCATCTTCTGAGCGGACAGCAGAACCAGACGCACAGCGTGATCATGGAGTTGAAGTCAGAAACCCTGACGGAAATACAAAGCGCCAGCAGCAAAACTGCCGACGCATTGAAAAAGCTCAACGATCAGGTTGCATCCGGCGGCATGTCGGGCGGCGGCGGAACAATCAGTACCGAGCTTGAAGCCCTGAAGCAGATGGCAACGGCCATTCAGGAACAGCAGAAATCCATGTCGGACGGGCTCGGCAAATTGCTCGCCCGGCAAGGGGGTGCGGCCCCGGCTGAAGCGGACGCCGTAAGCGATGCCACATTGACGGAAACCCTTTTCTTCGGAATGGCGAAATCGGGCGGGCCGGATATCGACAAGCGCGTCGCCGCCATCATCCCGAAGATGAAGGCGCTTCTGGCCAAGGGGCCGTGCCAGACTGGCGTCACCGGTTTTGCTGATACGCTCGGCAACGATATCACCAATCTCAAACTTTCCAACGAGCGCGCTGACTATGTCGCGGCCCGGCTTCGCAAGGCCGGGATCGATGTCTCCGTCGTTGAGGGCTGGGGCGAGCGTCGCCTGAAAATCAATACCTACGACGGTGTCAAAAACGAGAATAACCGTCGCGTCGTCATTGAAATGCACTGCGCAACGAAGCCGGCCACGGCAACGGCCGCAGGGGCCTGAGCCTTCGAGATGTCGGGAAGTTCCCGGAAACCCGACTAACGAAGATTTGATTGCCAGTCTGCGTCCGAAACCCCTTATAAAGAGTATAACCGGTCGGAACAGATCGGGCATCAACGCTGATCTGTCAGCGTAAAGCGCCATTGTATCAGGCCATTTTTTCAGGGAGGTACCATGTTCAAATCAGTCAGGCGCGCCTCAGCTCTGTCGCTGCTGGTTGCTGCCGGTTTCGCTGCCGCTTCGGCAGCCGCCGCCGATGTCAAGGTGACGCCGCTCGGATCGATCGAGGGCGAGTTCTGTGTCTTCGACCGGGCCATGATCTTCGAAGACCCGGACGGTACACGCATCCTTTATGACGCCGGTCGCACAGTCGCCGGTGCCGACGATCCCAGGCTCGGCAGGATCGACGCACTTCTGGTCAGCCATATGCACGGCGACCATGTCGGTGACCGGCGCATTCCCGGCCCCAACGCCGGTGAATGCGGCAAGCCGGATGTGTCGGTGAAAACGACGCCGAACACGAATACGGTCGACATCGCGCTGGCACAGAAAGCCAAAATCATCACCGGCAGTGAAATGCCGAAATTCTTTGCTTCCAAGCTGAAGGCGCTCGGTGGTGATCCCAAAAATTCGGTGCTAGTTCGTTTCGGGGCCAGCAAGAAACAGGGTGGTGTCATCATCACCACCGTGCCGGCTGTGCATTCCAACGGCATCAGCGGCGAAATGGTCGGTGGCGATCTTGGCAAGCATCTGGAAGATGCCGGACTGACCGCCTATGCCGGACCGCCGACCGGATATGTGCTGACGTTTTCCAACGGCCTGGTGGTTTACCTGTCGGGGGATACCGGGGTAACCGCCGAGCAGAAGGTCGTGGTCGGTGATCAGTACAAGGCGAGGCTGGTGGTCATGAACATCGGCGATACCTTCACCACCGGTCCGAAAGAGGCGGCCTATGTCATCAATGAGCTGATCAAGCCGGCCTCGGTGATCGCTTCGCACGCCAACGAGCCGGCAACCAGAGGCGGCAAGGTCATCGCCGGTACCCGGACGGAAACCTTCATGAAAGCAACCAGCGTGCCCGTGCATATCCCGCTGAGCGGCAAGACGATGGCATTCGACAGTGCCGGAACCTGCACCTCCGGCTGCTGAACAGGACGACGTTTCCAGGGCAGACCCGGGCTCGGTGTCCCGAATCCGAAGTTCGTCGCATTTGGGGCATCCTCTTTTCGAACGTCGGATTCGATAAGGACACTAGCAACATATTGATCTAGTGTGGATTCTGGATTCGAAGTTCCCTTAAGTGGTTGCCCCGAACAATGATGGGAACTTCGAATCCACCACACTAGTGCCCCGGTTTGTTTTGTCCGGCTATGGTTAATTTTCCGCAAATCCTTTACACATATTTAGGAATGAGCCGTCATTGTGGACGGCAGGGTTGTTGCACCGGGGGCGGTGCATTCGGGACAGAGCGGGTTAAATCCATTGCGGGTTTTTTCGAACAATATCGCCAACGAAGTGGCCAGACTACCGGACCACCAGGTGTTCGGGCGGGTCGCCGACATCGTCGGTCTGATGGTTGAAATCGGCGGTCTGCAGGGCACCCTGTCAATCGGTGATCAGGTTCGCGTCGACGGGCGCAAGGGTCGCCATGTCATTTGCGAGGTGATCGGTTTCCGGAGTGGCCGGGCGCTGGTCATGCCGTTCGGATCCCTGGACGGGATCGGTCTTGGCTGCCAGGCGGAACTGGCGTCGACGGAACCTTCGATCTATCCCGATGACAGCTGGCTCGGTCGGGTCATTGATGCCTTTGGAAATGCGCTGGACGACAAGGGAACGGTCGGTGCCGGCCTCAAGGCCTATCAGATTCAGGCGATGCCGCCGCCGGCGCACAAGCGCAGACGAGTTGGCGGCAAGGTCGATCTCGGCGTTCGCGTCATGAACACATTCCTGACCACATGCCGGGGCCAGCGGATGGGGATTTTTGCCGGCTCCGGGGTCGGCAAATCGACCCTGCTGTCGATGATGGCACGCAACACCGATGCCGAGATCAGCGTCGTCGGCCTGATCGGCGAGCGCGGCCGTGAAGCCAAGGAGTTTATCGAGGATTATCTGGGTCCGGAAGGCATGAAACGGACCGTGGTCGTTGTCGCCACATCTGACGAGCCACCTCTGGTGCGCAGGCAGGCGGCCTATACGACGCTGGCGATTGCCGAATACTTTCGCGACCGCGGCCGGAACGTGCTTTGCATGATGGACAGCGTGACCCGGTTCGCCATGGCGCAGCGTGAAATCAGCCTGTCGGCGGGTGAGCCGCCGGCCTCCAAGGGCTATACGCCGTCTGTGTTTTCGGAACTGCCGAAGCTGCTGGAGCGGCCGGGCCGGGGGCAGCAAACCAGGGCGATATCACGGCGCTGTTCACGGTGCTGGTCGAGGGCGACGATCATAACGAGCCGGTCGCCGATGCCGTGCGCGGTATCCTTGACGGCCATGTCGTGCTCGACCGCCAGATCGCCGAACGCAATCGCTACCCGGCGATCAACGTGCTGCGCAGTATTTCCCGGACCATGCCGGCGTGTAATACCGATCAGCAGAACGCCGCCATCGTCCGCGCCCGCAAACTGCTCTCGACCTATGAAGACATGGCCGAGCTGATCCGTCTCGGTGCCTATCGCAAGGGATCGGATGCGGCGGTTGACGAAGCGATCAGTTATTATCCGTTGCTGGAAGAATATCTGTCGCAGACGATCGGCGACAATACCTCGCTCGAAGACGGGTATCAGCGGCTGTACGAAATTCTCGGCATGCCGGATGACCCGGCCGCCGCGGCCCCGGTTGCAAGCAAATGAGCCGTTGAATGGCCAGGGATTTCAAGACGCTGGTCAGAATCAATGACTGGGAAGTCGACCAGAAGCGGCGCTTTCTTGCTGAACAGCTGCGGCTTCTGGAAAACCTGATGCTGATGCTTGAAAATCTCGAGGACGAGTTGGCCCGAGAGCAGGCATTTGCCGCCACCAATCCGATTGAGGGCGGCATGACCTATGGCGCGTATGCGGAACAGGCCATTCAGCGCCGGGAAAATTTTATCCGCCGGATCGGTGATCAGGAACGCGAGGTTGCCAATGCCCGCGAACAACTGCGGCTGGCGTTCCTTGAATTCAAGAAGTTCGAGATTACCGAAGAACGCCGGGTGGCGCGGGTCGAGGACGAACAGAACCGTACGGAACAACTCGATCTGGACGAGATCGGTGTTATGGCCTTTAACCGCAAGCGCCGGAAGTAAGCCTGTTTGCTTTAGGCAATTACATGCTTCGAGACGGGCGCTACGCTTCCTCCTCAGCATGAGGTATTTAATCGATCCTTATCCTGAGGAGGCCCCATTCTTTCTTGTGGGGCCGTCTCGAAGGATAGGCTCTTGAACCAAGTTTCGGGGTGAGGGGTTGTGACGCTACGGTGCCAGCCTGGCCAGCAGACCACGGTCTTTCCAGTTCGGCTGACGATCCTCGATCCGGACTTCGTGGCGCATCTGCGCGTCATGTCGGCTGAGGGTCACTTCCAGCCAGCTCGGAATGACCTGATCGGTGATATCTTCAAGGATCAACTGCGCGGTTTCCTCAAAACTGGCAAACGGCATTTGCGCCAGTGCATCGACATAGCGGGCAAGACTGTCCGGGTTCAGAATATCGCGGTCCGGGACGTAACGGAGCCTGAGGTTGGCATCCATACAGGCACTTTCGAGGATGACGACGGCATCGTGATGCGGCAGCGGTGCCGGGCGCGTCTCGAGGATACTGCGGCGTTGGCGGATCGGCTGGTTTTCAGGAACGGACATATCAGATCACCACGCCTGCACCGGCTGCGTGCTTCGATGCCGGGCCTTTGGGAATTTCGATAAAATTGCCGGGGGCCGCCTGAAAGCCGACCGAGCCTTCGAGGCCGGTCAATTCCAGCGCATCTGCATAGAGACTCCGGATATCATCGCGCATGGTGCCTTCAAGCGGCGCGTCACTGCGCAACACCAGATCAAGGCGCTTGTTGTCGTTGCCGACGAGGCCGTCGATCTGCAGATGGCCAAGACGGCTGAGATTAAGATCGACGACAAAGCGGGTGCCGCCGCCCTTTTCAGCATCGTCATCATCGTTGTTGTCCTGATCGCGGACCAGCAGCAGCAGGCGGTCAATCTCGGCGCCGTGCAGGAACGGTACCGCCTGCAACCGCCACTCGCCGCTGAGCGGATCGTCAAAATTGCGTGTCATCTGCCCAAGATCGGTGCGCAGCCGCGCCGCCAGTTCCGGGCGCAGGCGATCAAGAATGCGGAGCGGTCCGTCCCCCATCCAGTTCTTCAGATCGCCACCGCGCAAGGCAGAAAGGAAAAACAGCACATTGCTGGCCAGTTGGCTGTCGGCGCGCGGCATTGCTGATTGCAGAAGATGACTGTGCGCACCGGGGGCGACATCGCGGAGCACATCAAGCGCTTCGTCGAAAGCCAGCCATTCGCCATCCAGAAGCGGCGCACCCTGGGCGTGCAACGTGCCGTGTGCCGCACTGCCCGTCGTCAACGGTTTCAGCGAGACGATCTCGAATTGCAAGGCCGTGCCGGGTGGCAGCGGTGCCGTGGTCGGCAGCGAAACCGGTCCGGCATGGGTCTCGACGATGGTCTGGCCAATGCCCTGCTGGCCGCTGACGATACCATTGATGACGGCACTGGGCGCCAGTGAAATCTGTCCCTGCGCCGGGGGCGGGATCAGGCTGACCGAGGGGGTTCGGGGCAGGGTGACGGAGATGATCCGGACCGTCAGATCACTGCCTGCGGGTACGGTGGTACTGCCTGGACCGGCAGGGGCGGGCTGTCCACCCGGCGTGGCGGCGGTGGCCGGGTTGCCGGTAGCGCCGCTTGCTGAATTCCCCGTTGGTCCACCCGTTAGATTGCCGGCAGCGTTGACGGGGCCTGCCGTCAGGGTCCCGGTAATCTGTGGCCCTGTATGTCCCTGCGTGAACGGGGGCTGGGCAGCAGCGGGCGTGCCGGATGGTTGCAGCAATACCAGTCCGGCATTGAGGACAACCGGTCTGAGCAGGGTCGTCGTGACAACACCGCCTGCGGTCAGTTTGACGGATTCATTGCCGAGCGCCCCTGCCTGTGCTGCCAGGCCGCTGTTTTGGGTTCCCGCTGTCAGGGGTGTCAGCATCAGTGCCTTGCCGACACCGGCCATCAGCTGCACACGCGGTGACTGTCCGGCGGTGAGCAGTTGCACGA
>JBBDOA010000027.1:0-7472 GCA_040877275.1 Rhodospirillales bacterium
TGTCCTTATCGAATCCGAAGTTCGAAAAGAGGATGCTCCAAATGCGACGAACTTCTGATTCGGGACACTAGGTTCCCGCTTTCGCGGGGATGACGGTATCTATTGGTATCAGGTGTCGCTTATTCAATCGCGCCGATGATTTCTTCCGTCATCTGCTTGGCATCGCCGAACAGCATAATCGTGTTATCGGCATAGAACAGCGGGTTATCGACCCCGGCATAACCCGGACTGAGCGAGCGCTTGACGAACAGCACCGTGCCCGCCTTCTCGACATCAAGGATCGGCATACCGGCAATCGGCGACGTAGGGTCGGTCTTGGCGACCGGGTTCGTCACGTCATTGGCACCGATGACGTAGGCGACGTCGCAGGACGAGAACTCGTGGTTGATCTCTTCCAACTCGAACACTTCGTCATAGGGCACATTGGCTTCGGCCAGCAATACGTTCATGTGTCCGGGCATCCGGCCGGCAACAGGATGGATCGCGTATTTGACCTCAATCCCTTCGGCTTTCAGTTTGTCGGCCATTTCCCGGACCGCGTGCTGGGCCTGGCCGACCGCCATGCCGTACCCCGGCACAATGATGACCTTTGACGCGTTGCCCATGATGAACGCCGCGTCCGCTGCGGCACCCGATTTGGCCTGCTTGTCCGGATCGGAAGATGCCCCCGGCCCGCCGGCGGCACTGTCACCGCCGAAGCCGCCCAGCAGCACGTTGATGATCGAGCGGTTCATCCCCTTGCACATGATATAGCTGAGGATCGCGCCGGATGATCCGACCAGCGCGCCGGTGATGATCAGTGCCGGGTTGGCCAGCGTGAAGCCGATCCCCGCCGCCGCCCAGCCCGAATACGAGTTCAGCATCGAGACGACGACCGGCATGTCGGCGCCGCCAATCGGCACGATCAGCAGGAAGCCGATGGCGAATGACAGGATCAGCAACAGCCAGAAGGCCATATAGCTTTCGGTACGGCAGAACTGCACCAGCAGTGCCAGCATCGTCAGCGCAACCACCAGATTGAGCAGGTGCTGGCCCTTGAAAGTGATCGGATTGCCCGACATCAGACCGCGCAACTTGGCAAACGCAATAATCGAGCCCGAGAACGTGATCGCGCCGATGGTCATGCCGAGACCCATCTCCAGCAGACTACCGGCGGGCAACGCGCCCTTGGTGCCGATGGCGTAGGCTTCCGGATGATAAAGCGCCGCCAGCGCCACCAGTACCGCAGCCAGACCGACCAGCGAGTGGAAGGCCGCAACCAGTTCCGGCAGCGCCGTCATTTCGATCTTTTTGGCGACGACGGTGCCGATGGAGCCGCCGATCAGCAAGGCGATGATGATCCAGCCATAAGAGACGACATCCGGCGCGGCGATGGTCGTGATGATCGCAATGGTCATACCGATCATGCCGAGCATGTTGCCGCGACGCGCCGTCACCGGGCTCGACAGCCCCTTCAGCGCGAGGATGAAGAGAACCGCAGAAATAAGATAAAGAAATCCGACTAGTGTGCTGCTCATGATCCCGTTCCCTTATTTCTGCTTCTTTTTGAACATCGCGAGCATGCGCTGCGTGACGATGAAGCCGCCGAAGATATTGATCGACGCCAACAGCACCGCGAAGAAACCCATGACCTTGGAAAAGTCCAGCAGCGCCGGACCGACGGCCAGCAGGCCACCGACGATGATCACCGAGGAAATCGCATTGGTGACACCCATCAGCGGCGAATGCAGTGCCGGGGTGACGTTCCACACAACGTGATAACCAACAAAGCAGGCCATCACGAAAATCGTGAACATCGACAGAAAATCGGTACCGCCCTGGGCTGCGGCCACATCACCATGTGACACTGCCACCTGGGTTGCCGAATGCGCCAGATCACCGGCCTGCTGCGCCAGTTTTTCCAGACCCGTCGCCAGTTCTGCCGCCTTGTCCGCAAGGGTTTCTTTTTCCATGCTCAGGCCCCTTTCCCATCATCGGTTTTTGCATCGTCTTTCTTTGCCGGTTTGCTTTTCTGATCAGCCTTCGCAGGTCCCGCCGCCTTCAGCGCATCAGCGACCCGTTCGTTGGTAATTTTACCGTCCTTGCAGACCAGCGTGCCCTGAACCGTGGCATCCTCTTGATCAAAGACGAATGCGCCCTTTTCCTTGTCGAAGTGGGGCGTCACGAAATTCAGCAGGTTCTTGGCAAACAGCGCCGACGCGGTTTCGGCGAGGCGGCTCGGCAGATTGAGCCTGCCGTCAATGATCACGCCGTTGCTGGTGGTTGTTACCTCGCCGGGCTTGGTTAGCTCGCAGTTGCCGCCGGCCTCGGCCGCCATATCGACGATCACGGCCCCGGGCTTCATCGCCTCGACCATGTCTTTTGTGATCAGCTTCGGTGCCGGGCGTCCCGGGATCAGGGCCGTCGTCACGACGATGTCCTGTTTCGGCAGATGCTCGCGGACCTTCTGCTTTTGTTTCTCGAAATATTCAGGCGGCATTTCCTTGGCATAGCCGCCGTCGGTCTCCGCTTCCTTTTCCATTTCCGGATCAACATCCAGAAACTTGCCACCAAGCGAAGCGACCTGCTCGCGTGTTGCCGGGCGCACGTCGGTGGCACTGACGGCAGCACCCAGACGCTTCGCGGTGGCGATTGCCTGCAGGCCGGCCACACCGACCCCCATGATAAAGGCACGCGCCGGCGGCACTGTGCCGGCGGCCGTCATCATCATCGGAAAGGCGCGGCCATACAGCTCGGCCGCGTTCAGAACGGCCTTGTATCCGCCAAGGTTGGCCTGTGACGACAGGATATCCATGGACTGGGCGCGGGAAATTCTGGGCATCAGTTCCATGGCGAACCCGGTGGCCCCTGATTTGGCCAGCACGTCGATGCCTTCAGCGTCGGTCAGCGCCGACAGATGCGCACAGACAACATGCGTCTTGGAAAGCTTTGAGGATTCGGTTTTATTGGGGGCCGTGACTTTCCAGACCATACCGGCATCCTTGACGGTTGCGGCAAAATCCCTGGCAATCGTCGCGCCGGCTTTCTTGAAGGCTTCGTCGGAAATCGATGCACCGTCACCGGCACCTGCTTCGACCACGACTTCACAGCCGAGACCGATCAGCTTGCCGACAACCTCGATGGATGCGGCAACACGGTCTTCACCCGGTGCGCGTTCCTTGGGTATCGCTATTCTCATGGCATCCTCTCTTCCGAACGATTGGTCTTCTTTTTATCATGAGCCCCATCAGACACAGACAGGCATCTGCATCTGGCAGTTATGACGGCTCAGCGATATTAGCGCAAGGTGGCCCTGCCATTCCGATGTTTCAAGGGTCACCGCGTAATTATATTGCGCGGCCTGCCCCCTCACCTGCCCTCTCCCCCACCTTCGTGGTGGAGAGGGACTCCCGGATTACAGCACAGCCCAATCCCTCTCCTCGGGGAGAGGTTAGGTGAGGGGTTATTTTGCTCTGATTAACCAGGCCGTTTTGCAACCATATCAATTTCAACGAGAGCACCCCGGGCCAGGCCGGTGACGCCGACACAGGTGCGGGCCGGCAGGCGATCCGGCGGAAAATAACTTTTATAGGCATCGTTCATCGCCGCATAGTCGCGCTCGAATTCGGTGATGAAGACACGTGCCGACAGCACATGTTCGAGCCCCAGCCCCAGTTCGCCCAGAACGATGATCAGATTATCCATCACGCGCCGGGTTTGTGCCGAAACACCGTCCGGCAAGGGCGCAGCATCATCGCCCGGATCGGTCGGCATCTGACCGGTCAGCTGTATCCAGCCGTCGCATTCGACGGCGTGCGAAAACGGCGCAACATGGGCCGGCGCGGCGGTAAAATTATGAAAGATTGGTCCGGTCATGGTGATTTCTTCTCCCGTGTGACATCGGTCTCGCGAAGCACGTTCAGGCGTTTGTCCGGATGGGACTTGAAGGACTGCCGCAGATCCTCGATCAGGGCATTGATCTGAGTGAGTTTTTCAAGTCCTTCCCGTGTCATCTGGTCTTCTTCAAGACGGGTCAGATACAGCCGGAACCCCTGGATGTGAAATTCCATGGCATTGATGTAATCGGTCAGCGAGCGGGCGCGCCGCATGTACGACTGATGCACGCTGCGCAGATTGTTGACGAGGATTTTCATCAAGGCATTGACGAACGGATCGGCCTTTTTCAGCTTGCCATCCAATACCGATGCCGGGATCACGATGACGACGCTGTCTTCCCTGGCCACGGCGTATGCCATCCGTTTTGAACCGTCGACAATGGCCATCTCGCCGAACAGCTCGCCAGCGTTGAGTACCGCAAGCTCGACCTCTTCACCCTCAACAAGCTTGTGGATGCCGATGGAGCCGCTATCGACGAGAAATGCCGCATTGCCGGGATCACCATCACGAAACAGAATCTCGCCTTGCCGCAGAAATTGTTTCTTGGTGCCGCCACCTTCGACGAACATAAAGCGCCCCTTCGTTGCTGCGATCATGCACAGTGTAGTCAGCGCCCCTCCGGCCAACAAGCGGCACGATATCAAACGGGGCCCGGCAGTCCTGCCGACTTCAGGGCTTTCGACTGTCGTTTGGCGAGCGTCTCCAGATCAAACCCTGCAATCAGCTCATGGAAGGTGCGGTGCCAGTTGATCTCGGCACCCAGATGCGTAAAAACGCTGCCGAGCCCGATGGCCGCCCGGTCCATCAGCACAAACTCGCGCGGCGGCGTGACACCGCCGACCTGCTTCAGTTCGGCATGGACCTTGGCGGCGACCCCGGCACCATACTGCACGCCGCTTTTCTCCTGGATGGTCTGCACCTTGTCTTCGAGCAGTGGCGCATACAGGAAATGCGCCCACTGATTGAGAATACCGATCACATTTCTGTCGAGATTTTTGAAGCCCCATGTTTCATAGGCATGAACCGCGAGGGCTTCGTCATCATTCAGCAGTGCGAAATACAGATCGATCACGGCACCGACGAATGAAGGCGGGAAAATACGGATGCAGCCATAATCAAGCAGATTGATCGAACCGTCGTCCCGGGTCGTGTAATTGCCGAGATGCGGGTCGCCGTGAATGACGCCGTACTTGTAGAACGGCACGTACCAGGCCCGGAACATACTAAGCGCCAGCGCGTTGCGGTGTTCAATCGGTGCATCCCGGCTGTCCAGCAGCGGCTGACCGTCGAGCCAGGTCATCGACAGCAAGCGCCCGGTCGAGATGTCATCCAGCGGTTCCGGCACATGGACGCAGCTTTCGTCCTTGAGCATCTGACGGTACAGTCGCATGTTTCGGGCTTCGTGCTGATAGTCCAGTTCCTCGCGCAGCCGTTCCGACAGTTCCAGGTGTATTTCACTGGGATCAATAGACTTGTCGTACTGGCGATAGATCGAGAAGACGACCTTGAGCTGGCTCAGATCGGCCTCGACCGCCGATGCCATGTCCGGGTACTGGATCTTGCAGGCGATATCTCGCCCATCCAGAGAGCGCGCCCGATGCACCTGGCCGAGCGACGCGGCCTTGCAGGCATCGTGCTCGAACGTCTCGAAGCATTTCTGCCAGCCACTGCCCAGTTCAGCCGTCATCCGGCGTTTGACGAATGCCCATCCCATTGGCGGCGCATTGGACTGCAGCTTGATCAGCTCGGCGGTGTATTCTTCGGGCAACACATCCGGAATCGTTGAGAGGATCTGCGCCACCTTCATCAGCGGCCCCTTGAGGCCGCCCAGCGCCTGCTGGATATCTCTGGCATGTGATGCCTTGTCGATCTGCAGGCCAAAGACACGGCCGCCGACAGCCCTGGCGGCAACGCCGCTGACAGCACCGCCGACACGGGCATAACGCCGTATCCGTCCGCTGAAGCTGTTGTTTTCACCCATGCGAAATCAGCTCTGTTCGTCTGCGTTCCACAAATTCTGATCCTTGAGCCAGATGGCAATATCTTCGGCGACACGCTGCCAGCCGATTTCCAGCATCATACCGTGCCCCATCCCCTGGTATATATGGGCATTGCGGCCGCAGATGGAACCCGTCCAGTGGACGTGCGCCGGTGGAATCAGCGGATCGTTGCCGGCTCCAAGCACCAGGATCGGCGTGCCCCATACCCCCATGATGTTCGGCACCCGAGGCGTATACAGCCCGGCGACGGCACTGCTGCTTTCACTCTGAAAGCGGCTGATATAGCGCTCGGCAACCTCGAGCGGGACGGCATCGGAAAAAAGCGTCGCGTGCAGAGTGTCGGCACGCGCAGCCCCCCCGGCATGAACCGCCGCCACATCCATCGCCAGCACCGGATTGGTCAGCATCAGCTGCATCGCCGGGGCTGCCAGACCGGTCGGCGGCACCGGTGCCATCATGACCAGCGCGGCAAGATTTTTCGTCTCGCACGCCCGCCACGCCAGATAACCGCCCATCGAATGACCGATAACGATCGGCGGCTCATCGAATGCATCGACCGCCGTATAAACCGCATCCAGGTAGTCGACGATGGTGAAATCCTGCAGCTTGGCATAATCCGGCCGGCCACGCCTGCCGGGCAGATCAATGGCATAGGCATCAAATCCCTCGGCCGCGAACCACGGCAGGAAAAACTCGTTCCAGCACCAGGCCCCGGCAAAGGCACCGTGGATGAACAGGACCGGCGGCGCGCCGTTCGGCTTTTCTGGAATTCTGCGGATCATGTGGACGCCTTCGACGTCACTCATGCGCCAAGATCCGCTTCCAGCTCGTCAATGAACCCGGCAATCACATCAAGCCCGCGGTTCCAGAAAGCCGGGTCCGATGCATCCAGCCCGAACGGTGCCAGCAGTTCCCGGTGACGCAGGGTGCCGCCGGCTGACAGCATCTGGAAATACTTTTCCTGAAATTTCGGATGACCGTCCTGATAAAGCCCATACAGTGCGTTCACCAGGCAATCCCCGAAGGCATACGCATAAACATAAAACGGTGTATGCACGAAATGCGGAATATAGGCCCAGAGCGGACGATATGCGTCATCGATCTCGATTGCCGAACCGAGGCTTTCCTTTTGCGTATCAAGCCAGATTTCCCCCAGCCGGTCGGCCGTCAACTCGCCCGAGCGCCGTTCGTCATGCACGCGGGTTTCGAAGTTGTGAAAGGCGATCTGACGGACCACGGTGTTCAGCATATCCTCGACCTTGCCGGCTAGCAGAACCCGGCGTTTTGCGACATCGGGCTCGGCGTCAAGGATCGCCCGGAACGTCAGCATCTCGCCGAACACCGACGCCGTCTCGGCCAGCGTCAGGGGGGTGTTCGACAGCAGGGTTCCCTGCGGCCCGGCGAGCACCTGATGTACGCCGTGTCCGAGCTCGTGCGCCAGCGTCATCACATCACGCGGCTTGCCATAAAAGTTCATCAGCACGTACGGATGCGCGGAAGGCACGACCGGATGCGCGAAGGCACCCGAATTCTTGCCGGGTCTGGGCGACGCATCAATCCAGCCCTTATTGAAGAAATCCTCCGCCGTCGCCGCCA
>JBBDOA010000028.1:0-7439 GCA_040877275.1 Rhodospirillales bacterium
TTTCGTATTTCGCGGCTGACGCGCGATTCCTTGGCCCGAATGCGGCGATAGGCTAATCTCTGGGCACTTAAATATTCAAGCACACGGAGGAAGCCATGAGCGGACAGGACATCACCATCAAGTCCAGGGACGGCGGCGAATTCACGGGTTATCTGGCACTGCCCGAAGGCGGCAAGGGCCCCGGGATTGTTGTCATTCAGGAAATTTTCGGCGTTAACGGGGTCATGCGTGCGATTACCGACGAATGGGCCAGGGACGGCTATGTGGCGCTCTGCCCGGATCTGTTCTGGCGTCAGGAGCCGGGGATCCAGATTACCGACCAGAGCGAGGCTGAATGGGCCCGCGCTTTTGAGCTTTTCAACGGTTTTGATCTGGGCAAGGGGGTCGAGGATCTTGATGCGACCATTGAACACCTGCGCGGTCTTGATGGATGCACGGGCAAGGTCGGTTCGGTCGGCTTCTGTCTGGGTGGCCGCCTGGCTTTTCTGACGGCGACACGGACCAATATCGATGCCGCAGTCGGGTATTATGGTGTGATGCTGGAAGAGCATGTGGGCGAAGCCCTGAGAGCACCGGTGCTTTTGCATATCGCCACCGAAGACGGTTTCGTGCCAAAGGAAAATCAGGCCCGGGTTCACGCTGCCCTTGACCCTTCTGACCTGGCGACGCTGTTTGATTACAATGGCAATGACCACGCCTTTGCACGCAAGGGCGGCAAGCATTACGACGAGGCGGCGGCAATCCTGGCGAAGAAACGCAGCGCCGAGTTTTTTACCGCGCACCTGCACTGATACAAGGGGTTAGCATCGGTGAGCACGCTATTTGAAGCCGATGCGCCCCGCCCGCTGGCCGACCGGTTGCGGCCGAAAAGTTTAAGCGACGTCGTCGGTCAGGATCATATACTGGGCCCGGACGGGCCGCTTACCCGCATGATTGCCACCAGCAGGCTTGCCTCGATTATTTTCTGGGGACCGCCCGGTACCGGCAAGACAACCATTGCCAGACTGCTGGCCAGGGAAACCGAATTGGCCTTTACGCCACTGTCGGCTGTGTTTTCCGGCGTCGCCGATGTCCGCAAGGCGGTCGAGGAAGCCAGACGAAAACGCCAGATGGGGCAGGGCACGCTGCTGTTCGTCGACGAAATCCACCGCTTCAACCGTGCCCAGCAGGATGGCTTTCTGCCGTTTGTCGAGGACGGCACCGTGATCCTGATCGGTGCGACCACGGAAAACCCCTCGTTTGAGCTGAACGGGGCGTTGCTGTCCAGGGCTCAGGTGCTGGTACTGCGCCGCCTTGACGACGCAGCCCTTGAAGAGCTTCTGCAGCGGGTCGAGGGGACAGAGGAAAAGCCGCTGCCGCTTGATGCCGATGCCCGCACCGCACTGCGTGCCATGGCCGACGGTGATGGCCGCTATCTACTGAACATGGCGGATATCCTGATCGGCCTTGCCGAGGCCGACGGGGTGCTCAACCCTGAGCGACTGGCCAATATCGTGCAGAGCCGACAGCCGCTTTACGACAAGGGTCAGGAAGCCCACTACAATCTGATCTCGGCACTGCACAAGTCGCTCAGGGGGTCGGACGCCGATGCGGCGCTGTACTGGTTTGCCCGGATGATGGCAGGCGGTGAGGACCCGCGCTTTATCGCCCGCCGGCTGGTGCGCTTTGCATCCGAGGATATCGGTCTGGCCGACCCCAACGCCTTGCCCCAGTCGATTGCAGCATGGGAAGCCTATGAGCGGCTGGGCTCGCCGGAAGGTGAGTTGGCAATCGTGCAATGTGTGCTGTATCTGGCGACGGCACCGAAATCCAACGCCGCCTACAAGGCCGAAAAAGCGGCGAAAAGACTGGCACAGGAAACCGGTTCGCTGATGCCGCCCAAACATATTCTCAATGCACCGACAAAGCTGATGAAAGAAATCGGTTACGGTGACGGCTATGCTTATGATCATGATG
Organism: Rhodospirillales bacterium; assembly: GCA_040877275.1. GTDB lineage: Bacteria > Pseudomonadota > Alphaproteobacteria > Rhodospirillales > Casp-alpha2 > UBA4479. The sequence goes on from JBBDOA010000028.1 coordinate 1,957, forward strand.
CCCGGGACGGGTTTTCGGGTCAGGACTATTTCCCGGAAGATCTCGGCCGCCGCCGGCTCTATGACCCGAAAGAGACAGGATTCGAACGCGAGATTGCCAAGCGGCTGCAATATTGGGATACACTGCGCCAGAACAGACGCAAGGAAGAGGAAACCTGAACATGCCAATGGTGGTCTATGTTGCGGCAGGGGGGGCCATTGGTGCCGTTGCACGCTATGGCGTGATGGCGCTGGTCAGCTCGATCTGGGGGCAGGGTTTCCCGTTGGGCACACTGGTCGTTAATATCCTGGGGTCGTTTATTCTCGGTGTGCTGATTGAAACATCAGCTCTGGCCTGGTCACCCGGTCCTGAAATCAGGGCCATGCTGGTGATCGGCGTGCTCGGGGCGTTCACGACATTTTCCGCTTTCTCGCTCGATGCCGTGACATTGCTGAGCCGCGGCGAGACGGGCGCCGGGTTTCTGTATGTTGCGATATCGGTTGTGCTGAGCATCGGTGGGCTGTGGGCCGGAATGGCCGTGAGCCGTTACTTTTTTCAATGAGTGGCGTTCGCAACCTGATCGTTGATGATGATGGCAGTGGCCAGCGGCTTGACCGCTGGCTGCGCAATCGGTTTCCGGGCCTCAAGCAGGGCAATCTGGAAAAATTGCTGCGCACCGGGCAGATTCGGCTTGATGGTGCCCGCTCGAAAGCCGGGGACCGCATAGAATCCGGGCAAACCGTCCGGGTGCCGCCGAACATCGAGGACAATCCGGCTGAACAGATGCCGCGCCCGTCCATCGGCGGGATGGGGCTGGAAAAAGCCGCCCGGCTGGGCGAGTCCCTCAAGGAATGCGTCATCTATATCGACGATCACATCATGGCCCTGAACAAACCGCCCGGTCTTGCTGTGCAGGGCGGATCGAAAACCGATGTACACATCGATGGTGCTCTGGATCGTCTGAAATTCGGTGCTGCGGATCGCCCGAGGCTGGTGCACAGGCTCGACAGGGATACCAGTGGTGTCCTGCTGCTGGCCCGGACCCGGGCTGCGGCGACGGCCATGACCAGGGCTTTTCAGGCCCGTGAGACCCGGAAAATATACTGGGCGCTGGTGGCCGGAAAGCCCGAACACGAAGCCGGCATGATCGACGCCCCGCTGGCAAAATTGCCGGGTAACCGGGGCGATCTGGTGCAGGTTGACGAGGCCATGGGGAAGTCCGCGAAAACCCGTTTCAGGATGATTGACCATATCGGCAAACAGGCGGCGTGGATGGAACTGGAACCGCTGACCGGGCGCACCCATCAGTTGCGCGTGCATTGCCAGCTGATGGGAAATTCGATTATCGGGGACGGCAAATACGGCGAGATGGACAGCGCCGTTTTCGAAGCCGGCATCGACAGACAGCTGCACCTGCACGCCCGCATGCTGAGTATACCCGTCAAAAACCGGGCGCCGATCGAGATCACGGCGCCGCTGCCGAAGCATATGCTGGACACTTGGCGCACACTTGGTTTTGACCCTGAAGATGAACAAGCTCAGCCGGTTGATCTATAAAGGCTGAGCGCTTGCCGAATTTGTCCTTTTGTGTTTCCTCAGATAAACGGGGGGAGCTTTTCATCCGGTATCATCCAGATACCGCGAACAGTTCCCATGTTCATAATTGATGTCGGTCATCTATCGGTCCGATAATCTAGATCGGTAAGTCGGAGGATAAGCGTGCGCCTGTTGCTCGTTGAAGATCACGAACGCTTTGCGGCTTTTGTCAAAGAAGGTCTTGAGGCAGGCGGCTTTACCGTAGACGTCGTATACACGGCCGGAGATGGCGATGCGGCCATGGAAACGGTCAATTACGACGCGGTGGTTCTGGACCTGGGGTTGCCTGACAAGGACGGCCTGGATGTCCTTAAAAAATGGCGTGATGACGGGAGTGTCACGCCTGTGCTGATCCTGACGGCCCGCGATGCGGTCGAAGACCGGGTCAAGGGCCTCAACGCGGGGTCTGACGACTACATGCTGAAACCCTTTGCCATGGAAGAACTGCTGGCCCGCGTCCGGGCTTTGCTGCGCCGCCCGGGCGGTGTGCTGGGTATCGTGCTGAGTGAAGGCAATATCGAATTCGACACCACGGCCAGAGAGGTTCGCGTCAACAACAAGACAACACCGGTTTCCCGCCGTGAAATGGAAGTCCTTGAGCAATTGTTGCGGCGCAAGGGACGGGTCGTACCGAAGGATGTTCTCGAAGACAAGATTTATGGATTCGACGAGGAAGTATCATCGAATTCCGTCGAGGTTCATGTTTCAAGATTGCGCAAGCGATTGCAGACCGCTGGCGCAAATGTAACGGTACATACCATTCGCGGTGTCGGTTATCTGTTGTCTGAAGAGGAAGCATAGCGTTGTCTGAAGAGACCCCTCAGACTTTTGATGCAGATTTTCTGATGTCATTGGCACGGCAGAAATCTGCCGAGAGCCGCACCCAGCTGTCGCATGTCATTCTTGATCTGTTTGATAACCAGTCAAATGTGCTGGGTGAACGCCAGCGTGCGCAGATGTATGGCATTCTTGAATCCATCATCAACGAGATCGAGGCGTCCGTTCGTCAGGCCGTCGCCGGCCGGCTTGCGCTGATGGACGATGTGCCCCGAAATCTGGTCGCCAGACTGGCCAACGATGAAATCAGTATTGCCTTTGATATCCTGTCGAAATCCGGACTGCTGCGTGACGCCGATCTGGTCGAAATCATCAAGCTCAGGACCGATGAACACGCGCTGGCGATCACCATGCGGAAGGCCGTCTCGGAACAGGTCTCGGACGAGATCGTGCAGTCCGGTCGGGAACCGGTGATCATCTCGCTTCTGAAAAATAACAACGCCAGTATATCGACGCATACGATGGAATATCTGGTCGAGCAGTCGCGTCGTGTCGACAGCTTTCAGGAACCAATCCTGAACCGTCAGGACCTTGAACCGCGATTGGCGAAAAGAATGTTTCTTTGGGTTTCGGCGGCCCTGCGCGATCACATTATTGCTGACTTCAATCTGGACATAGCAACGGTCGACGAATTGCTGGAGCAGGCTACGAAGGAGGAAATTGCAGCGTCCGGGCGTAACGGCAGGAAAAAGGTTTCGGAGCTGGCGGATTCCATGAAAGCCGAGGGTCTGGTCACCGTTGAAATGCTGACCACGGCGCTGCGGGAAGGCGAGGTGCCGTTGTTTATTGCGCTGTTTGCGCAGGTCTCAAAACTGCGGGAATTTCTGATCCAGCGGCTGGTCTTTGAACAGGGTGGCGAGGGGCTGGCCATAGCCTGTCGTGGAATCGGCATGTCAGAGCGGGAATTCCTCCAGTTGTATGAATATTGCCACCTTGCCAAGGCCGGCACGCGGGAAGAGGTCGAAGGGCAACTGCCGATTCTGAGCGCGTTTTACAGGAATACACCGAGAAAGGCTGCCGTTGATGTTTTGAAAATGTGGCACCGCGGTTCTGATTATCTGTCGGCACTCAGGGAACTGGAGACGAGGCTGAAAGATCATGGCTGAGCGCAAGCCCAGAAACTGGCCTTCGATTGCCGGCTCGCAGCAGGAGCGGGCGACGGAAGCGTTTCGCCGCCTTGAGGACATGACCCGCCTGATATCCGACTGGGTCTGGGAAACCGATGAAAACAATCTGATCACCTATGTCTCTGATCGCATTATTGACCGTCTCGGCGCACACCCGGTGCAGGTCATCGGTAAAAAATTCGACGATATCGGTACGTTTCTGCTGCACGACGGCGGCAATGCCCTGTCGCCGGATTTCATGCGTCCGTTCCGCGACGTCAGCTTTGAAGCAAAAGCCCATGATGGAGAGGTTCGCCATTTTGCCGTTTCCGGTCTGCCGCGTTTCGATCCGGCAACGGATGAATTTATCGGCGCGACCGGGATCGCCAAGGATGATACGGACCTGATCCGCGTTGAACGCTCCAACATCAGGCTGGCCGATGCGATTGAAGTGCTTTCGGGTTATTTCGCACTCTATGACGAGCACGATAAACTGGTGATATCGAACGCACGGTTCCGCCAGTTAAACAAGGATCTGGGCGACGTTACACGGCCGGGGACCCTGTTCGAGGATTTACTCAGGGCTGAGGTTAACTCTGGCCGTTATCCGGAAGCGGTTGAGTCGGGCGAGGACTGGATTAAACGCAGGCTGGCCCGTCGTCAGCGGACCAGTGGTCCCTTTGAGATCGAAGCCGGCGTCGGCCGCTGGCTATATGTTGATGAGGAGCGTTTGCCCGACGGTGGCACCGTCATGATGGCGCGCGATATTACCGACATGAAGCGTGCCATGGAGGCCCTGCAGAACAGCGTCTCCACGCATCGCGAGTTTGCTGCGAATGTTGCGCACAAGCTGAGAACGCCGCTGGCCGTCTTGCGGGCCAATCTCGACAATCTGAGTGAAGACGAAGAAGTCAGCGGGTTGAAGAACGAGGTCGATACCCTGGCCCGAATGGTTGAACAGCTACTGACGCTGACCCGCTACGAGCATTTCGTGTTGCAACGTGAGGCAACGTGCGATTTGTATGCCGTGACAGTTGATATCATCTCCAGTCTGGCACCGCTGGCGATCAAGGAAGACCGGTCCCTCGAACTCGAAGGCTTTGCCGGCCCGATTCTTATTCACGGCGATGCTGCGGCCATGGAACATGCGATCCGCAATATGATCGAAAATGCGATCAAGTATTCGGCACGCGGCTCGGCGGTTCTGATCCGACTGGAAAAGGACCCGGCTTCGATCCGCATCGCCGACGAGGGACGGGGCATTCCGATGGAAGACCGCGCCCGACTTTTCGAACGTTTCACCAGAACGGACCGCCGGGGTGCCGGGGCCGGGCTTGGCCTGCACATTGTGAAAACGATTGCTGATATTCACGGCGCACAAGTGGCTGTTGGCCACAGTCAATCGGGCGGTGCTGAATTTTCGATGGTCTTTCCGCCCATGGAAGAGCATCCGGTGCGCACCTTATCGTCGAAATGACCGGCTGGCGTCAGGCTGACGTCAGGTTTTCTCCCTAGCATTCACACCGTTGATTGTGCCATGTGGTGGCCTGTCATCCGGTTGACCGGTTGGTCACCGGTATTTAGTTCTATCGCCGCTTCCGGGGTATCCCGGGGACGGTCACACTCCCCCTGGGGTCGCCGTTGGCGACCCCTTTTTTTGCGCAGTGATACACATCCGCATCTGGCAGGGACAGAGGGCACCCCGCCGTTCTGGATACCGGCGTGCGCCGGTGACGAGCATTTACATATACTTCGTTACCCTAAACTTGATTTGGGGCCTATGCTTGACCGCTCGATTATTTTTTATAGGCCCTGATCAAGTTCAGGACGACGCGGGGGTGTTTCAGGGTGACGAGGGGTGATCAGGATGAGATCTTTAAACAGGCGTCACCCCGGTGCAGACCGGGGTCTAGAGCGTCGTGCGTTTAATCGTATGCATATCCGGCGGCCTTGAAGAAGTTCCGG
>JBBDOA010000029.1:0-7342 GCA_040877275.1 Rhodospirillales bacterium
CATTGTGCATATCTTTGGCCGGGATCAGCATTGTCTTGTGGCTGGTGTTGCGCCGGATCGGTGATGTTCTTTTGGTCTTTGCACCGGTCATTGTGGCGGCACTCTGGACATTGGCGGTCTCCGTCATCTTCAATGTCCCCTTCAATTTCGCCAATGTGATCGTGCTGCCCTTGCTATTTGGCCTCAGTGTCGATTACGGGGTGCATCTGGTGCTGCGTCAGCGACACGGCGATGCGAACCCGATGGGAACGACCACACCGCGCGCCGTGCTGATGAGCGCATTGACGACGCTCGGGTCATTCGGGTCGATCATGCTTTCAGGGCATCCCGGCACGGCCAGCATGGGCGTGCTGCTGAGCATCGCGATCTTTCTCAGCCTCGTATCCATGCTGGTTTTCCTGCCGGCGCTGATGCATCTGGTCATGCCGCAATCGAGCCGGGAGTAGGAATCGGGAACTGCCGCCGCGGTCAGGCGCATTCGCGAAGCAAAGCGAAAAGCTGTGCCCTATTTTTCCAGTAAGGCTTTGGCCTGATTGTTGAGTGTTTGTGTCAGTGCCGTCACGCCGCCATTTTTCAGGGTGCTGGCATACTCTGATGTCCGCAAGGCCAGTTCACTGATCCCGCCGTCCAAAAGCACGTCAATGATCAGCCATTTATCGTCTTTCTGTCGGGTGACGTACGTCAGCACGACGTTGTCGGTGCCGGTCATCAGTTTGGTATCGACCAGTTTCAGGCCGCGCGGGCCTTCTCGCGTGCCGTTTGTCTTGAATTTGCCGGATTTCAGATCGGCGAACCGATCAATATATGTGGCAATGTTGATGCGCCGGAAAGCTTCGAGCAGGGCCGCTTTCGCCTCTGGTGTAGCGCCGCGCCAGTAAGAGCCGGTTGCAGTCTTGATCATGCCTTCAAAATCAAAAGCGTCGTCCATGATCGGCGACAGGCCGTCAAAACGTGTCTGATCACTGCTGCTGGCCGGTGAGGAAAAGACCGCCAGCAACCGGTCGTGATAGGCTTCAACGGCCCCGGCAGGGTTTGCTTTTGCCGCCGCCGACAGTGTCAGAAAAACAATCAACAACAGTGAAGTGCGAATCACATCGCGCATGGAATATCCTTTGGCATGAAGGCAATCAGATCGTTAAAAAAAGGCAGTAATAGGGCGATCAGGAAAGCAGATCGTCTGATTTCCTGGCGAGCAGGGTGATCAGCGCCTCTATGCCGCCGGTATTCAGCGTTTGCCGATACTCCGAGATTCTGACTTTAAGTTCGCTGATGCCGCCGTCGACGATGACATCGATAATCAGCCACTGTCCTTCAAATTGCCGGGTGACGTAGGAGATCTGGACATCCTTGTCCCGATCGGGGGCTTTCAGACTGGTATCGACAAAGGTGATGCCCTGCGGTCCCGGGCGCTCACCCGTGACGATGAACACTTCACCTGAATAACCGCTGAACAGGGTTGCGAGTGTGGCAACACTCATGTTCGTGAAGGCGCTGACAAGACGTGTCTGCTGTTCACTGCTTGCCTGGTTCCAATAGGGGCCGGCGGACAGCCCGGCGATCAGGCTCAGGTGAAAAGACCGCTTGATGATCGGCTGCAGGCGCTCAAACCGTCCCTTGACGCCGAGTGCCTTCGCTTCCTTCATGACGGAAAGCAGGCCTGACTGGAATTCGGCAACGTGGTCACCGGCTGATTCGGCCCAAGATTGAAAAGGTGAAAAGACGATGGTCAAAAGTAGAATCGTGCTTAATCGAAGGCGTGCAGCGCGCATAGTTCCCATATCCCCCAATTCGATAATCCAGTTAAACACATTTTTAGAGTATCGTTAACATACTGTTTTCAATATAAGATGACAAAAATGCCACAGTAATGTGGAAAAGGTCACAATCATGTTGCCCGGTGGGTATGGAACCGAGTAAAAAGCTATAGTGGTAGGTGGATGCAGGTGCCGATTGAGGCGTTGCGTCGGCGAACTGAATGGACAACTGGAATTAAATGCGCACGTCTCATTTTTCAAATTTTGGTTTTGCATTAATTCTGGTGTCAGGACTCGTTATCAGTGCACCGGCCTCTGCGGACCAGCAGGACGCGCTGGAACCGTTCGGTGGGTCGGCACATCCGCATGTCATCGTGGATACCCGGATCGCAGACTTTCCCGCAACTCAGCCGCCAGAGCAGCAGACCTTGCTCGCCCAGCTGGCCGCTGCGGACAGCGACGTCAATGATCCGCTTGAGCCTCTCAACCGGGTCATATTCGAGTTCAATGAGTTTGTTTACGCAGCACTCTTCACGCCGATTGCAAAAACCTACAATACTGTAATGCCTGCGACTTTTCGCGCCGGGCTGAGCAATGTCATCGACAATATATCGTCACCTGTGACGTTTGTGAACGATCTGCTGCAGCTTGAGTTTCACCGCGCCCTGACGACCTTTACGCGGTTTTTCGTCAACACGGTCGGTGGAATGGGCGGTATAGCCGATATGGCAAGCAGCATCGGTCTTGAAGAGCATTCGGAAGATTTCGGCCAGACACTTGGTGTTTATGGCGTAGGTGAAGGGCTATATCTGGTCCTGCCGCTTCTGGGCCCGAATAACCCGCGTGATGCCATCGGCAGATACCTGGTTGATCCGTTCTTTGATCCACTGGGGCTCTATCTGTCAAATACAGACAGGGAAGCTGCGGAATACGCGCGCATCGGTGTGTCCGCGCTGGATGAATATGCGGGTCTGGTTGGTGAACTTCAGCAGATCAAGAAAACCTCTGTTGATTATTACGCAGCGATCCGAAGCCTTTACCGTCAAAAGCGCCTGACGGAGATCTCCAATGGGCGTGAAGAGAATATGCCCTCCATCCCCAATTATGATCTCAACTTTGCGCCGAGTAGCAACGGTTCCATTGCCGGCGTAAAATAAGCCCGATGACGTGACGGGCGGACCTTCCGGGCCGCTCGTTTCCGCACCAGAATAACATTAAACATTTGTAAGTGGTCGTGCATGCACGCTGTCTGCTATGTGTGAGCCTATGCTGGTTAAAGGCATGTATTATAAAGGTTCCAATACGTCTGGTAGTAACTTGAAATACAGCAGTAAAATTTTGATGCACGTAAAAGTGAATGATGGATTTTCTTGACATTTCAGGGAATCGCCGGGTACTGTGTCCGGATAGTGAGGGGTGCCCATGTGGGGCTCTTCGAGCGGGTTCGACGCAAGTGAACCCACCAACAAAGGCTACGTTGCTCTGATAGAGGATGATGCCGTGAAGTTCTTTCTGATGATTCCGCAAGGCGTGTGTTGCCAGTGAGCTGATTCCGGCCAGTGCTCTGACGTGGCCAGGTTTTACACACAACAGGAATCACGGTGCTTCCGAGAGGCCGTAGCTGAACAGGAAAGAGGAATAGAAAAATGGCTGGCATGAACGTTCCCACACTTTCAAGTGAAGGCGGATTATCCCGGTATCTGCGTGAAATCTGGCAGTTTCCGATCCTTGAGAAGGATCAGGAGTATATGCTCGCCTATCGGCTGCGTGATGAAGGCGATGTCAGCGCTGCGCACAGTCTTGTTACGTCGCATTTGCGTCTTGTCGCTAAAATTGCCATGGGGTATCGCGGCTATGGTCTGCCGGTTTCCGATCTGATTTCTGAAGGCAACATCGGCTTGATGAAGGCTGTCAAGAAATTCGATCCGGATCGCGGTTTCAGATTGTCGACATATGCGATCTGGTGGATCAAGGCTTCGATCACGGAATATGTGCTGAAATCCTGGTCGATGGTCAAAATGGGGACCGTGGCGTCGCAGAAGAAGTTGTTCTTCTCGCTCAGACGCATCAAAAGTCAGCTGAAAATTCATGACAACGGCGAGTTAAGCGACGAACAGGCGGGCCGTATTTCCGAAGCCGTCGGCGTTACCGAGGCCGAGGTTCAGCATATGAACCGTCGGCTCTACTCGCGCGATCTGTCCCTGAATGCACCGATGTCGAACACCGACGAAGGCGCGGCCGAATTTCAGGATAGTCTGGTCGATAACCGGCCCAGCCCGGAATCGCTGGTTGGTGAGCGCGAGGAGTTGTCCTTCCGTTCGGCAATGCTTGAACGCGCATTGTCGGAGCTGCCTGAGCGGGAGCGGCATATCCTGATCGAGCGTCGCCTGAAGGACGATCCGGTAACGCTTGAAGAACTTGGTGCCGAGTACGGGATCAGCCGGGAACGGATTCGCCAGCTTGAGGTGCGCGCATTCGACAAGCTGCAGAAGCTTATCCATGCAGAGGCGGCAGAAGCCCCGGCCATCTGACTGCGAGCTGACCAGGGCCTGTGGACATATAGCACGCGCCCCCATCCCGTGGGGACGCGCCGGAATTGTCCGCAAGCCCTAATTCGACGGCAGGCTTTGCCATTCTGGTTAACGGTATAAACGCCTTCTGATTAACGGCATAAACGCCTTCTAATTAACGGCATAAACGCCTTCTGCGAATCTCATCTCCCCCGGGCTGATGAATTTTGCCGAAGCGATGTTGACCGAGTGCAGCTTGCCGTCGATTCGTTTCTCCCAGAAGCACAGGAATTGCTTCAATTGCGGAAAGTCCGGGGCCAGGTCCAGATGCTGCCAGATGAACTCCTGCAGGAGCTGCGGATAGTCCGGCAGGTGGTAGAATATCTGTGCCGTGGTCAGGCGATAACCTGACAACTGGTCGCGGAACGACAATCCAGAGGGGCCACTATACAGGTTCGTCATCGGAGCTCCTTAAAATTGTTTTCGACAGGTAATTTTGCGCACATCGATTTTCACTTTCAATAAAAATGATCAAAATCAACATGTTGGCAGCTGATAGTGGAGAGTGCTGCCAGAATCTGATATCCGGCAATTAAAAATGTCATCGTGAAGAAGCTTGACGTGGCCGATATCTGGGTTAAATACCCGTTGGCACTCATACAATCAGAGTGCCAAACATCATATCAACACACACCGTTCGCTTACATAGGAGGAACGACATGGGATTTAGACCTTTGCATGATCGCGTGCTGGTTCGGCGCGTCCAGCAGGAGGAAAAGACTGCCGGCGGGATCATCATTCCCGATACGGCCCAGGAAAAACCGATGGAAGGCATAATTGTCGCCGTTGGGTCCGGCCACAAGGCCGAAGATGGCAAGGTTACGCCGCTCGACGTCAAAGCCGGTGATCATGTCCTGTTCGGCAAATGGTCCGGCACCGAAGTCAAGATTGACGGTGAAGACCTGATCATCATGAAAGAATCCGACATTCTTGGCGTGATTGTAAAGTCCGCTGCCAAGAAAAAAGCTGCCTAACAAAGGGGTAATTAGACATGGCTGCCAAAGAAGTTAAATTTTCCGCCGATGCACGTGACCGCCTTCTGAAGGGCGTCGACACGCTGGCCAATGCGGTAAAAGTGACGTTGGGTCCGAAAGGCCGTAACGTCGTTCTCGATAAGTCATTTGGCGCACCGCGTATCACCAAGGATGGTGTTACGGTCGCGAAAGAGATCGAACTTTCCGACAAGTTCGAAAACATGGGCGCGCAGATGATCAAGGAAGTTGCATCGCGCACCAACGACGAAGCAGGCGATGGCACGACGACGGCCACCGTTCTGGCCCAGGCGATTGTCCGTGAAGGCGTCAAAGCCGTAGCCGCCGGCATGAACCCGATGGATCTGAAGCGCGGCATTGATCTCGCCGTGTCGGCTGTTGTTGGCGACGTCAAGAAACGCGCCAAGAAAGTCTCGACCAACCAGGAAATCGCCCAGGTTGGTACGATTTCTGCGAACGGCGACCGCGAAGTCGGCGATATGATTGCATCGGCCATGGAACGCGTCGGCAACGAAGGCGTGATCACGGTTGAAGAAGCCAAGTCACTGCATTCCGAACTGGACGTTGTTGAAGGCATGCAGTTCGACCGTGGCTACACCAGCCCGTACTTCGTCACCAATGCAGACAAGATGACCTGCGAACTCGACGATCCGTACATCCTGATCCACGAAAAGAAGCTTTCCTCGCTGCAGCCGCTGCTGCCGGTCCTGGAAGCCGTTGTTCAGTCCGGTCGTCCGCTGATGATCATCGCTGAAGACATCGAAGGCGAAGCGCTGGCGACCCTGGTCGTCAACAAGCTGCGTGGTGGCCTCAAGGTTGCTGCCGTTAAGGCACCGGGCTTCGGTGATCGCCGCAAGGCGATGCTCGAGGATATCGCCGTCCTGACCAATGGCCAGGTGATCTCGGAAGACATCGGTATCAAGCTGGAAAACGTGACCATCGATATGATGGGCCGCGCCAAGAAGGTTTCGATCACCAAGGAAGAAACCACAATCGTCGAAGGCTCCGGCAAGAAAAAAGACATCGAAGGCCGTTGCTCGCAGATTCGTGCACAGATTGATGAAACCACCTCTGACTATGACCGTGAGAAACTGCAGGAACGTCTGGCCAAGCTGGCCGGGGGTGTTGCCGTGATTCGCGTCGGCGGCGGTTCAGAGATGGAAGTGAAAGAAAAGAAAGACCGCGTTGACGATGCCCTGCATGCAACCCGTGCAGCTGTTGAAGAAGGTATTGTCGCTGGTGGCGGTACAGCCCTGCTGTACGCAACCAGGGCACTGAAAGGTCTTGAAGGCGATAATGCAGACCAGACGGTGGGTGTGAATATCATCCGTCGCGCGCTGCAGACGCCGCTGCGTCAGATTGCCGAAAACGCCGGTGCCGATGGCGCCGTTGTTGCCGGTAAGCTGCTTGACCAGAAAGACGTTGCTTTCGGTTACAACGCACAAACCGACAAGTACGAAAACCTGATCAAGTCGGGCGTTATCGACCCGGCCAAGGTTGTCCGTACCGCGCTGCAGGACGCAGCATCGGTTGCCGGCCTTCTGATCACGACCGAAGCCATGGTCGCCGAGAAGCCGGAAAAGAAAGAATCCATGGGCGGCGGTGCGCCGGACATGGGCGGGATGGGTGGTATGGGTGGCATGGGCTTCTAAGCCTCTGCAACTTCCAACCAGACCAACCGGTCACGTTAAGGATCAAGGGGCGCTCGTCAGAGCGTCCCTTTTTCTTTACTGCGCGCACCCTCGCAGGAAGCTTTTATGGATGTTAGGGTTTTTCGCATGATCGTCACATTTACGGATTTCGGCATTGAAGGCCCTTACCTGGGCCAGATGAGAGCGTCGCTCACCCGCCTGGCACCAGGCGTGCCGATCATCGACCTGATGGTTGATGTGCCGGCCTTCGACGTTCAGGCGGCGGCTTATCTTCTGCCGGCGGTTATGAAACCGCTTGCCGCTGATACGGTCTGCCTTGCCGTTGTTGATCCGGGTGTTGGTGGAGATCGGCTGCCGGTCATTCTGCGTGCTGA
>JBBDOA010000030.1:0-7332 GCA_040877275.1 Rhodospirillales bacterium
CAACGACGATGCTGGCGCTTGCCGGAATGGTGGTCGCTCTTGATGCTTTCGGCCCGGTAACGGATAACGCCGGCGGGATTGCCGAAATGGCCGACCTGCCCGCAGACGTTCGCAAAACCACCGACGCCCTCGACGCCGTCGGCAACACGACCAAAGCGGTGACCAAGGGCTATGCCATCGGTTCTGCCGGTCTGGCTGCCCTGGTGCTGTTTGCCGCGTTCACCTATGACCTCAAGTACTACTTCCCTGACATCGATGTGACGTTCAGCCTGAAGGACCCGTATGTGGTCATCGGTCTGTTCATCGGCGGCATGCTGCCGTACCTGTTCGGTTCGATGGGGATGATGGCGGTCGGCCGTGCCGGTGGTGCCGTGGTCGTCGAAGTGCGTCGTCAGTTCCGGGAAATCCCGGGCATCATGGAAGGCACGACCAAGCCGGAATACGGCAAGTGCGTCGACATTCTGACCAAAGCCGCGATCAAGGAGATGATCCTGCCGTCGCTGCTGCCGTTGCTGGCACCGTTTGTCATGTACTTCGTGATCAATGCCGTGGGCGGCCAGTCATCGGCTTTCTCGGCGCTTGGCGCGATGTTGCTGGGCACCATCGTGACCGGTCTGTTCGTGGCCCTTTCCATGACGGCCGGTGGCGGTGCGTGGGATAACGCCAAGAAATACATCGAAGACGGCCATCACGGCGGCAAGGGCTCAGACGCCCACCACGCTGCCGTGACCGGTGACACGGTCGGTGATCCGTACAAGGATACAGCCGGTCCGGCCATCAACCCGATGATCAAGATCATCAACATCGTTGCGATCCTGCTGCTGGCCATTCTCGCCTGAGCAATCGCACATTGAACGAAAAAGGCCCCGGGAAACCGGGGCCTTTTTTTATGCGGCGAGGGCGCTGCCGGCTGAATGCAACAGACCTTAAATTATTTACCAGGATTGCCGAAACGGTTGAGGTTACCCATGAGCTGCTCGATCACCGTCAGTTGCTTGCCGACCGTCGGCGTCGTGCGCTCAACCGGTTTGATGTCGCGCGCCACATCCAGTCCGTGGCTCTCGACGTTCTTGACGATGCCCTTGTCATCAAAACTGATCAGCAACACGCTGCGCTCATTAACTTCACGCTCAAGAAACGCAACGGTCTCGGTTGTTTCACCGATATAGAGCCAGGTTTCCTCACCGAACATGTTTACGCTCGACGGCGATCCCAGACTGCGTTCAACTTCACTTTTCGTGGTCTTGTCCGGGATAATTGATGCCACAGCATCAATATCGGGCATGACCCCGCGTTGCGCCACTTTCGGCGAGCAGGCGCTTAAACCGACAATGCCGACGACGATGGCGGCTGAAATAAAAGACCTTGTTATCACTGGGCCTCGCATCCTACATCATGCTCCCATGGCGGCGCTCAACAGCGCTGTGCCTGTAAGAACGGGTGGCTGACAGTGCCGCCCGGACCGCTAAATGTCAATGAGTGGAAGGGGACAAGGAGCCATGTTTTCACTTCGCGCCCTGTTCCGGGCAAAGCCTGGCGTTGAAATTGCCCGCACCCTTTACAGCGAGACCATCCTGGCTGCGCGCAGGCCCAGGTTTTTCACCGATTGCGGCGTCCCGGACACGCCGGAAGGCCGCTTTGAAATGCTGGCGCTAAGCGCTTTTCTGGTGCTCAACCGCCTCAAGACCATCCCGCAGTCGAATGATCTGTCACAGGCGTATTTTGACGTCATGTTCGACGATATCGATTCCAACCTGCGCGAACTGGGTGTCGGCGACATCAGCGTCGGCAAAAAGGTCAAAAAGCTGGCGCAAAGCTTCTATGGCCGCATCAAGGCCTACGAAACCGGCCTCGACGATCCCGGCAACGGCAAATTGATGGATGCGCTTGAGCGAAACCTGCTCAGGGGGACCGGTGCCGATCAGGATACCATCCGCGCGATGTGCGCTTACGTGCGGGCCGAACAGGCCTTCCTGGCCGGGCAGGACGCCGGACAGCTGAGCGCCGGCAGCATTCAATTTATCGATTTGAATTCGGTATTCGATGAGCCTGGCCGATGACCGATACCCCGGAACTGCACCGTCCCGTCAAAGCCGATGCGTTGCCAGCGCAGGGCAGAACGATGAACATTGTTGCCACCGATGACGAACTGCAGGCGATCAAAAACCGGCTTGATCTGACCGCCTTGCGATTTCTTGAGGGCACGATCACGCTTAAACCGGAAATGGGCCGGCAGATTTCCCTGCACGGCGCGATTCGCGCAGAAATCGTCCAGAATTGCGTGATTACCGGCGATCCACTGACGACGGTACTGGATTTTGCGCTGAGCAGGGTGTTTCAGGAAGATGCCGACCCGTTCGAGGGCCTGAACAACGACGAGGATGACGACGCCATCACCGATCCCGATATCGAGGAACCGGACCCTATCGAGGACGGGGTCATCGATGTTGGCGAGCAGATGGTTGAGGAGCTGGCACTGAATATACCGCCGTATCCTCGCTCTCCGGGGGCATCTGTCAGTGAAATTGCGGACGAACCGGGCCGGTCGGAATCCGCCGCAAGCCCGTTTGCCGTGCTCGCATCCCTGAAAGATCAAATGAAATCAAAAGATTAATTTAAATCGGGCGCTAAAAAAGTTATCGTAGATAATTCACTCACACGTCTTGCAGCAACGGGCCAAATCCTCTAATAAAGCGCGCTCGTTTGGTTACGAGTAAACAATGAGGAATTGAGATTATGGCCGTTCCGAAGAAGAAAGTTTCAAAATCCAAGCGCAACATGCGCCGGGCGCATCATGCTCTCGTACCGACCAATCTCGTCGAATGCTCGAATTGTGGTGAGCTCTCGCGCCCGCATCATGTCTGCCAGTCCTGTGGTTCGTACAACAGCCGCGAAGTGGCTGCCGTAGAAGAGCTGGCCTAACTACCTTTTAAGCGAGCCCCAAGGTCCGTATGATGCGGTCCTGTAAGGTAACAACGGCTTTCGCTTTCGGGACGAGTTATTGACCACACGCTTGACATTATCAATCGATGCCATGGGCGGCGACAACGCCCCCGAAATGGTCATCGATGGCGTCGAGACAGCAGCGAAGCAAAACCCTGATCTGCGGTTTTTGCTGTTCGGTGACGAGACGCGACTGAACGCGATGCTGCAAAGCCATCCGGCGGCGCTGGCTGCGTCAACGGTCCGTCATGCCCCCGATGTTATCGGCAGCGGCGACAAGCCTGCCCAGGCGCTCCGGGCCGGGCGGCAATCCAGTATGCGCCTGGCCATCAATGCCGTCGGCGAAGGCGAAGCCGATGCGGTTGTTTCAGCCGGCAACACCGGTGCCCTGATGGCCATGGCAAAATTCGTCCTGAAGACGCTGCCGGGCATCGACCGGCCTGCCATTGCCACCTATTTCCCGACCATGCGCAGCCAGTCCGTGATGCTTGATCTGGGTGCCAACATTGAATGCGATGCCGACAACCTGCTGCAGTTTGCCGTCATGGGTGAGGTATTCGCCCGCAACGTGCTTGGCTGCGAACACCCGTCGGTTGGCTTGTTGAATGTCGGTGCTGAAAACCTCAAGGGCAATCAGGCGGTGCGCGGTGCCGCCGAAATGCTGCAACAGACCCATCTGCCGATACACTTTCACGGATTCGTTGAGGGTGACGATATCGCCAAGGGAACCGTTGATGTCATCGTCACTGACGGCTTTACCGGAAATATCGCGCTGAAAACCGCCGAGGGCATGGCCAGCATGTTCGGCTTCTATCTGCGCAGTGCCCTGACGTCGTCGTGGTTCGGCAAGATCGGCGCCCTGATCGCCAGACCGGCGCTTCTGAAATTCAAGGAAAAATTCGACCCGCGCCTCTATAACGGTGCGATGTTTGTTGGCCTTAACGGCATTTGCGTCAAAAGCCACGGCGGCACGGACGGTTTCGGCTTTGCCAACGCCATCGGTGTTGCCGTTAATCTGGTCCACAACAATTTCAACGAAGGTATCAAGGAAGATTGCGCGCAACTCCTCAAGGATCGCGATGCGGTCACGCGTACTGCCCCCGAAAGCGATGCCGACAAACCAGAGGCTGCAGCAACATAACATGAATATACGTTCGGAAATTCTCGGCTGCGGCTCCTATCTGCCGGAACGCTGCGTCACCAATGACGAACTCGCCAAAACCCTGGAGACGTCGGATGAGTGGATCCGCTCCAGAAGCGGTATCGGACAGCGACACATCGCCGCCGAAGGTGAGTTCACATCGGACCTGGCGCTGGCCGCCAGCCGCCGCGCTCTCGACCATGCCGGGATCGATGCCAGTGAAATTGATCTGTTAATCGTCGCCACAACCACGCCCGACAACACGTTTCCATCGACCGCCGCCAAGGTGCAGCACCGCATCGGCATGACCAATGGCGCCGCCTTCGACATTCAGGCGGTCTGCTCGGGGTTCATCTTCGGACTTGCTACCGCCGATAATTTCATCCGTTGCGGCCAGGCCAGAACCGTTCTGCTGATCGGTGCCGAGACGTTTTCGCGTATCCTCGACTGGGAAGACCGCTCGACCTGCGTGCTGTTCGGCGATGGCGCCGGTGCCGTGGTGATGCGGGCCAGTGAGCAGGAAAATGCAGGCGGCAACGGCAAGGGACACAATTCGGGTCGTGGCGTGCTGTCGACACATATCCATTCGGATGGTTCAAACTACGATATTCTTTATGTCGATGGCGGACCATCGTCGACACAGACCGTCGGCCATCTGCGCATGAACGGGCGTGAAGTCTTCCGTCATGCCGTGACCAACCTGGCGGCGATCGTCGATGAGGCGCTCGAAGCCAACAACCTCGAACGTTCGGATATTGATTGGCTGGTGCCGCACCAGGCCAACAAACGGATCATCGACTCGACGGCCAGGAAGCTCGGCATGAGCGAGGACCGCGTCGTCCTGACGGTCGAAAAGCACGCCAACACATCAGCGGCTTCGATCCCGCTGGCGCTTGACACCGCCGTCAAGGACGGTCGCATCAAACGGGGCGATCTGGTCCTGCTCGAAGCGATGGGCGGCGGACTGACCTGGGGTGCCGGACTGGTGCGGTGGTAAACGGCAATTGATGAATTCTCTTTTGCATGAAAAAATAATTTGTAATTCATGCAACCACAAACCGCAGCCGAGACCCCGACTATAAACATATAAAACCGTCCATCCCTTTGATATTGACGGATTTCCCACCCGGGGATACGCTTTCAACAATGACAACAGGGGGAGGCTGAGTCGCAATGACCGGCAAGACCGTAACGCGTGCTGATCTGGGCGAAGCTGTCTATCAGGAAATCGGGCTGTCTCGTAATGAATCCGCCGACCTTTTGGAAAGCGTCCTGGAATATATGGCCGACGCTCTGATCAAAGGTGAGGCTGTAAAAGTGTCGTCGTTCGGAAGTTTTTCCGTGCGCGAAAAAGGCCAGCGGATCGGTCGCAATCCGAAGACCGGGGAAGAAGTGCCAATCCTGCCGCGCAAGGTTCTGGTATTTCGTCCGTCACAGGTGCTCAAAAGCCGAATCAACGAAGTCCGAAAACCCAGCGAAGACGCAGCAAGCTGAGTAGATTAATTGATGAATGACGGCCCGTCCGACAACCGCGATCTGGAGAAAACCGAAAAGTCCGCAACGGCTTTTCGAACCATCAGCGAAGTTGCCGAAGACCTTGACCTGCCACAGCACGTGCTGCGTTTCTGGGAAACCAAATTTCCGCAGGTAAAGCCGATGAAACGCGGCGGTGGTCGGCGCTACTATCGTCCCGACGACATGCTGTTGCTGCGCAGAATCCGCGATCTGCTTTACGTTGACGGATACACCATCAAGGGCGTGCAGAAACTGCTGCGCCAAAGCGGCAGTGTCCGCAATTTCGTGATCGATACGGAAGCCGCTGCGCCATCAGGGGACAATACCGACCAGGACATCCATGACCTGGAAGCCGCAATCTTGCCGCCACCTCCGGTTGGCGAAAACCCAACCGCACCTGTGGCTACTGATACCCGCCGCGAGCTGCTGGAAATCGTTGCCGAACTTAAAGGTCTGCATAATCAGCTTGTGCAAAGCGCTTCCTGAGCCTTGATTGCCCCCTCATCCTGTCCTTCTCCCCCACACGTAGGGGAGAAGGGACTCTCGCATCAACGCACAACGCCTACTTTTCTCTCTCCACCTTGAGGGGGGAGAGGTTAGGTGAGGGGGCCGGTGAACGGCATCCGCTGCTTTTGTAACGAAGCATTATTTCAATATGGAAAAGTCATCGCTTTTGGTTGTGTGCAGCGTCGACGATGATTATAGTTCGGCCCGCGTCGCATCCCCAGCAAATCATGCGGCGCACACGGTCGGGGAGTAGCTCAGCCTGGTAGAGCACTGAGCTGGGGGCCCAGGGGTCGCAGGTTCAAGTCCTGTCTCCCCGACCATTTTTTCCAAAAGCAGGCATTTTCGCCCAAAGCAGGAATGACCTGTTGCATACAGAAATGTGGCGCACATAAGAGAATGGCCGGACCTTGCGGCCCGGCCGGAGTTTGTGCTCTTGAGGGAAGGGAGGATTCTGTGAAGAAATCCATCCTTACAAGAACGACTATGACAGGTGGCCCGGTACCAGTCTGTGACAGGCGTCACAGTTGTCGACATTTTCTGAAATTTTTAATCTAATTTTATGAGCCGAGAAGGTGTATGGGCGGCCCGGAATCCGGGCTGTGTGTGCCGCAGCGACTTTCCAACTCGTCGAGAAGCGCCGGCACATCGGCCATGACAGTTTCGAGATTAAAGCGGCCACCGGGCGCAAACCGGACCGTCACGCCGCGGGTGCACTGTCCCAGACACTTTATGCGTTCGATTTTGGCGTTGATCCGGCGCTCTTGAACACCGTTTTCAAGCGCTTCGGCAATGGCCTCCGAACCCCGCTGAGCGCATGACGGCTGATCACTGCGAAAACGGCGATTGATACAGATCAGGAGCGAGGTCGGGATTGGTTCCGCAGGATGAGCAGGAGAATCAGCAGGCATGATCGCAGTGCTTACGTATCGTCCGGGAGCATCGGCTGGTCGCTTGCCACTGTACGACCATTGTCTGTCAACCGGCAGACCAGCCAGTCGGGCTTGATCGGGTTATTGAACCAGGGTTCCGCCCAGCCGTGACGGATGCAGCTTCGCACTGTCTGTTCACTGACTTTCTGACCGATCCGGTCAAACAGCGGCAATTTGCCGCCCGGCTGTCCAAGCCCGCGTTGCAACCAGCGAAGCTGGGTTTCATTGGGTACATGAGCCGTCTTGCCACCCGTCAGGACGGCGTCGTCATCGGCGGTCGGCTGACGACCGGTTTCT
>JBBDOA010000031.1:0-7326 GCA_040877275.1 Rhodospirillales bacterium
AGATAAAAACATACATGGAATCCCGAACCAGATCTTCATGTCCGGTGTCGGCAAGGTGGCGACGGTACAGATCGATCGTCGGTCGGTGTAATTGCAGCATGGCGTCAGCGATGGCGGGTATGCGATCAGCCTTGCCGGCAGCAAAGAACTGCACCATCCATGGTAAGAACTTCGGCAGGTAGGACCAGCGGAGTGCAACCGGTCCTTCGGGATCCAGTAGCCATTTCGGGATGCTTTTCCAAAGGCCCGGCATAGCCTGTGGCACGCATGACCAGGTCGAGATGACGCCGGCGTTGCCATAAGATGCAGCTTCAGCTGGTGGGTTCGGGTCAATCAGGGTTACGGTCAGGCCGCGTTCCTGCAGACTGAGCGCGCTGCAGATACCGACGATACCGGCACCGACAACCGCATACCCTAGCTGTTCAGCCTCGGCCATCTTGCTCTGTTCCTTCAGGTGGTTGCACTTTTGGGCTCGGCTTCCCTGCGCGAGCGCCAACCCAGGAACTGCTGTACAGCAACCGGAGAAAAGAACGCCAATGCCCACAGATCACTCTTGATGCCGGGGGCGACCAGGAACAGACCCGCGAGTGCCGCAAGAATACGGAGCGGGCCGCTCAGCGGCACAATGAAATATGCCGCCACGGACATCGCCAGCAGCATGACCCCGATCCCGCAGGTCAGTGTCGTCGTCAGAAAGGCATTGAGGGTGTAGTACTCGGGCAGGACGATCAGCATTGCCGGGGAATAGACGAAGACCATCGGTACAATCAGTTTGCCGATCCCGAGCGTGAACGCGGAAACGCCGGTTCGGAACGGATTGGCGTTGGCGATGCCGGCCGCTGCATAGGCGGACGCGCAGACCGGTGGCGTGATTTCAGAAATGACACCGTAGTAAAGCACGAACAGATGCGATGCCAGCGGCGGAACGCCAAGCTTTGCCAGGGCCGGCTGGGCGACGGTCGCCAGCATGATGTAGAGCGCCGTCGTCGGCAGACCGGCCCCCATGAGAATGCAGGTAATGGCGATCATCACCAGGGAAATAAACAGCGTAATGCCCTGTATCTGAAAATCAGAGAACGGAATGAAGGCGAGGATCGGGTGCAGACCCTCGGCAATGGTCTGTGCGCTGTTGGTCACCATAAACCCGAGGCGGAACCCAAGGCCGGTTGAATTGACAACTCCGACGACAATGCCGATGGCGGCGCAGACCGCGCCAACGGCGAGTGCATATTTGACGCCGAGTGCGCAACCTTCGAGCACATCTCGAATTGTGATCCGGTGCATCGGGTTGAGGAAGCCGACCGCCAGTGCGGATGTGATGCCCCAGAACGCCGCCATGTTTGGCGAATAGCCGCTGAACAGAACGTATATCAGCACGCCGAGCGGGAGCGCGGTCGGCCAGCCTTTCTTGAGCACGGCCCAAAGCTTGGGGATTTCCTCGGACGGCAGGCCTTTGAGGCCGAGCCGCTTGGCCTGGAAATGCACGATGCAGAGTACGCCGATATAGTGCATCGCGGCGGGCGCAATCGCGGCAACGACGATAGTGGTGTAGGGAACTTCAAGAAATTCCGCCATCACGAACGCGGCGGCACCCATGATTGGTGGCGTGATCTGACCGCCGGCGCTGGCAGCAGCCTCGACACCACCGGCCAGGTGGGCGGGGTAGCCCATTTTTTTCATATTCGGGATCGTCAGCGACCCGGTCGACACCGTATTGGCGATGGATGAGCCGGAGATGGTGCCAAAGAAGGCCGACGAGACGACACTGACCTTGGCCAGGCCGCCGGTGTAACGGCCGGCGACAACGGTGGCAATATCGACGAAGAACTGGCCGAGACCCATGCGCTGCGCCAGCACACCGAACAGGACGAAGTGAAAGACGACGGTCGACACGATCCAGAGCGTGACGCCGTAAATGCCTTCCGCCGGGAAGTACATGTTATTGATGTACTGCGCCCAGCTGATACCCGGATGCTTCAGGATCTGGATCGGAATATACTGACCGAACACCGCATAGCCGGTGAAAATCAGAATGATGATCGGCACGATGATGCCGAGTGAGCGGCGCACGGCCTCCAGCAGTACGATGATCAACAATGTGCCAAAGACGATGTCGATGTTCATCGGATTGCCCTGGCGCAAGACCTGTTCGGGTAAATGCAGATGGAAGCCAAAGAATGAAATGTCGATGGTGTACCAGGTGACGCCTATATAGAGCGCGCAAGCGATGCCGACGACAATGAATATCCAGTCCCAAAGCGGCACGTTGGAATACCGGTACCAGGTATTGGGTTGCATGCTCAGCGAAGCGTCGCTTTTGAAGGCGGGAAAGCCGATAAAGACCAGCAGGATAACCCCGGACATATGAAATCCCATATGCCAGTAATCGATGGGTGTGCCGAACCCGGCAGTCCAGTAATGATAGGCTGCAAAAAAAACAGAGAAGGCGAATGAAAATTTTATAAGCACAGGGCCGAGCGTCCGCGTGTTCAGTCCGGAGTCGTACTTTCGTTCGAGCTCTTCGGCTTTCCTGATATCAAATTCGGCCATGATCATCCCGCCACATAAGAATGTAAAAAGGGGCGGGGGTACGCCCCGCCGAATGCCGTAAATGAAAACGGCGGGACACGCTTCTCGTCATGCCCCGCCGGTTTTCGAAGATATGATTATTTCACCATGCCGATTTCTTTGTAGTACTTCTCGGCACCAGGATGCAGCGGGATCAGGACACCCTTGAGGGCGGATTCGAGCTGAATCGACGCACCCTTGGCATGGCCCTTGTCGAGCAGCTTGCGGGTGTTGTCGTTCCAAAGCGCTTTGGTGATGCCGTAAATCAGATCGCCCGGCTGCGTCGCACTGGTAACCAGTTGGGCGTTCACCGCAACGGTCGGTGTGTCGTAGGTAATGCTTTCGTAGACGCCGGCGTTGATCACCGATTCAACATAGTACGGAATGATGCTGTTGACGGCTTTTTGTTCTTCTCCGGAAAACTTGTAGAGCTCGAAGCCCTTGGTGGAGCCGAGCTGGATCAACGACGCAAACGGCGCACCGCCAGCGTAGAAAAAGGCGTCAAGCTGGCCGTCCGCCATGCGCTGGGTGCTCTGGCCGAGACCGAGTTCCTGTTCCTTAACAGTGATGCCGTAATGCTTGAGGATCATCTTGACGGCGACCTGCGTGCCCGAACCGGCCGCAGCAACACCGACTTCCTTGCCCTCAAGATCCTTCAGGCTGCCGAGCGTAATGCCCTTCGGTGTGACCAGATGCATGTCCTCGGGGAAAAGGTTGGCGATGGCGCGGAGATTTTTCTTGGCGTTTCCGACGAACTTGCCCTCGCCATTGTAGCCCTGCACGACGCTCTGTGCGCCGGCAAGACCGGCGTCAAGCTGACCTGCGTCGATGGCATTGACGTTGGCGACCGAGGCGTTGGTCGAAACGGCAATGGCGACCAGACCCTCGACGCCGCAGCTGCCGCCCTTATCGCATGGGCGCGAGCCCGGCGGGTTGGAGATGGCATTGGCGATCAGGCCGCCGATCGGGTAGTACGTGGCGCCGGCGCCACCGGTGCCGATGCGCCAGAACTTCATTTCCTGAGCATGTGCGGCACTGCCGAATGCCAGGGTTGCGACCGCCAGGGCCGCTGTCAGTGTTTTCAAGTTTTTCATTAATCGTAAACTCCCTGTGAATTGAAACGTAAAATTTTTGACACCGCCTTGTGTCGGCGCCGTCGGCGCACCGCAGCGAATAATGTAGCAAAAATTCGTTGGTCTCTTACCCCCTGCGGACTATTACGACAGCCACGCCCGATTGCGTAACAATCAGGCGGAGTGCCCAGCCTGACTCTCAGAGGCTACACCTATGATGTCAAATTCAATTTAATGCATACCATATTCGTATATGTTATAGCTTGGCATGTTCTCGCAGATTAGTGGCCATAGAAATTCCCGGCAGGAAGTGATGATATGGCGTTGAACTCACGTCAGATAGAGGCGTTTCGGGCAGTCATGTTGACCGGGACGATGGTTCAGGCAGCGAACGCCCTTTATATCTCACAGCCGGCGGTGAGCCGTCTGATTGCTGATCTTGAGCGGGATCTTGGCTATCTTCTGTTCAACCGCACCCGTGGCCGGTTGCAACCGACCGAAGAGGGCAATGCACTCTATGTCGAAGTGCAGCGTTCCTTTGTCGGGCTTGCACAGGTCGAGACGGCGGCCAGGGCCATTGGCCGGGATTCGTCTGGTGTCCTGCGCATGGCGGTCATGCCGTCGTTGAGCGGTGAGCCGTTAACCCGAGCCATATCCAACTATGCCAGGGATAATCCGGATGTGGCCTTTGAAATCGAGGTGCGTCCGCGGCGCCAGGTCATCGAATCGATTGCCGCCCAGCAGTATGATATCGGTGTGACGACCCTGCCCAGTGATATGCCGGGCATTGAAATTCTGCAGTTGAGCGAGGGAAATGCCCTTTGTGTTCTCCCGAAAGACCACCCCCTTGCAACGCGATCGGTCATACATGCACGCGATCTGGAGGGTGAGAGCTTTGTCTCGTTTCCAAACGACACGCTGTTTCGTATCCGTGTTGACAGGATTTTTGACGAGTTGAAGGTGCCGCGACGCATGCGCTTTGAAGTGCGGACCGCCGAGATCGCCTGCAATCTGGTTGCCGAAGGGGCTGGCGTATCAATTGTCGGGACGTGGGAAGTGCCGGCATCGAAACGCAAGGGCCTTGTCATGCGCCGGTTTGAGCCTGCGTTGACGATAAAGATCGGTGCACTGGTGCCGGCCCACAGGCCTTCATCGAGGCGGGTCGAAACGTTTATCAGGGCACTGGCCCGGTCGTTTGAGGATTGCGCCGGGTCGGAAACAGACCTTGCCCTTTAAACCCAGTGTATAACATTTGATCATAGTATTCTCTCTCTTTCTGATTTGACTTATGCGAGGCGCTGACGGTTTCCTGTACACCCAAACGGGAAGGAAATCAGCAGATGCCGATAAAAACGGCACCCAGGTCAGACGACAAGACATTCGATGTGGCCGTTATCGGTGGCGGCATGATCGGGCCGGCCGTGTCGCTCGGGCTTCTGGAACGCGGCCTGAAGGTCTGCATTCTTGATGAAGGGGACGATGTCCTCAGGGTTGCACGTGGCAATTTCGGACTGGTCTGGTTTCAGGGCAAGGGCTTCGGCATGCCGCGCTATGTCGAGTGGACTCGCCGCTCGGCGACCCTCTACCCGGATTTTGCCGCAGAATTAAAGGAATATACCGGCGTCGATATCGGTCATGCCAATCCGGGCGGGCTGGAGCTTCTGCTGGGCGATGAAGAGATGGCGCATCGGCGGCATTATCTCGGGCAGATTTATCAGCAGGCCGGCGGCAATGCATATGAAGTCGAATTCCTGGATCGCAAGCAGATCGAAGACATGATGCCCGGTGTCACGTTCGGCGACGAAGTCACGGGTGCGTCATATTCTCCGCTCGACGGACATGTTAATCCGCTGTTTCTGCTGAGGGCCATGCACACCCGCTTTCAGCAGATGGGCGGCACTTATCTGCCGCATCACCGGGTCGACGGCGTAACGGGGAACGGTTCTGCTTATGAATTGAAAACGGCGGGCGGGATGGTCCACGCGCCCAAAGTTGTCATTGCCGCCGGGCATGGCTTGCGCCAGCTGGGTCCGCCGCTTGGGCTGGATGTCCCGATCCGGCCGCAACGGGGGCATATTCTTGTCACTGAGCGGACCCGGCCGTTATTGCCCATGCCGATGAGTGCGTTCCGGCAAACCCATGAAGGTTCGATCATGCTTGGTGTCTCTGCCGAGGAAGCGGGCTACGACGACAGGATAAATACCGCTACCGTTGCCAGGATTGCTGAGCGTGCAGGGCGTATCGTTCCGGCCCTCAGACAATTGAACATTGTCCGCTCATGGGCGGCGCTCCGGGTGCTGACACCGGACAAGTGCCCGGTCTATCAGGAATCTGCAAGCCATCCCGGCATTTATGCAATCGCTTCACACAGCGGCGTGACCCTGGCGGCGGTCAATGCCAAAGTGGCATCCGGCTGGATTGCCGGCGACCCGGCACCGGTCGAATTTGAAGCCTTCGGGCTGGAGAGGTTCGATGTTCAAAAGACGGCATAACAATATGCAAACCGTGCCGATCATTGTTGACGGGATCGATATTGCCGCCATGGAAGGCGAAAGTGTGGCTGCCGCCGTTCTGGCATCTTCCGATGAAGCGACCAGAACCACGCCGGTATCCGGCGCGTCGCGCGCGCCTTATTGCATGATGGGTGTGTGCTTTGAATGTCTGATGGAAATCGACGGCATCGCCAACCGACAGGCCTGCATGGTGCGTGTCCGCCCCGGTATGCGGATTACCCGCCAGCAGGGCGCGCGCATGTTACGGAGCGACATCGAATGACAACCTTCGACATCGCCATCATCGGAGCCGGACCTGCCGGCATGGCGGCGGCGCACGAGGCGAAGAGCCTTGGCCTTTCGGCGGTGATCATCGACGAGCAGGATGCGCCGGGCGGACAGATATACCGCGATGTCGAGCGCGTAGTGTCCGAGCGACCGCAGGATATTAAAGTGCTTGGTGAAGCCTATGCATTCGGCCGCGGTCTGGTCGACGGCTTGCGTGGGTCCGGTATCGACTATCTGCCGGGCCATATGGTCTGGCAGATCGAACGGGACGGCACGGTCTGGTGCAGTGACGGGACCCGGGCAAAACGTATTCGCGCCAGGGCTGTTTTGCTGGCAACCGGGGCGATGGAGCGCCCGGTGCCGGTGCCCGGCTGGACCCTGCCCGGCGTGATGACGGCAGGGGCAGCGCAGATCCTGATGAAAAGTGCAGGGATGCTTGCGGATGGTCCGATCATCCTTGCCGGTTCCGGCCCGTTGCTGCTTCTGGTGGCGGACCAGTTGATACAGTCCGGCGCAGATCTGGTCGCCGTCTGCGAAACCACAACTTTTACTGATTATCTGGCGGCACTGCCGCATCTGCCGAAAGCACTGACGGCTATGGATTATCTGCAAAAGGGGCTGCAGATGCGCCGCCGCATCAAGGCGCATGGCGTACCGATCATCGACGGCATCTCGGCTTTACGGGTTGAGGGCGTTGGCAGAGCCAGCGGTATCTCGTTCAAGACCGGGCAGAAAACATGCACCATCCCGGCCAGTACGGTGCTGCTGCATCAGGGTGTGATTCCGAACACCCAGGCCAGCCGTCAGCTTCGCCTTGAACACGACTGGCATCGGACGCAGCGTTACTGGTATCCGAAAACCGATCGCAATGGGTCGACCGATGCGGAAACCATCTTCATCGCCGG
>JBBDOA010000032.1:0-7296 GCA_040877275.1 Rhodospirillales bacterium
GCCTTCAGGCGTGCAGCATCCAGGGCGACATTCTTGCGAACCGAGCCGATACTGCCGATTTCAGGAACCGCCTCGCCATCGACGGTGATTTTTAAAGCCCCCGCATTGCCGGTATCCAGTGTCAGCCCCCTGACGTCGGGCACGACAAAGGATTTGCCGTCATTCAACAGCCCGGTGAAGACAATGCTGCCGGTTCCCGGATTCCTGATTTCAACCCAGCTGCTGCCGATCGCCTGAATAACAATTCCGGATGGCTTCACCGCGCTGGTCGGGTCCGCAGCACCGCTCGCACCGGCGGCATCGGTCGAGCCGGATTGTCCAGCCACACCGGTCGCCTGCTTGAGTACCAGCGAGTTTAAATCTTCTGCTGTGACTTCCCTTGGCGCGGGACCGACCGGTTCCGACACCGCTGCAACAGCAGACTCAGCCGGGGCCGGCACGGTTTCGGTCGACGTTGTTTCGGCAGGCGCATCCGGCGCACTCGGCGTTGTTGCCTGCTCAACCAGTTCCGGCTCAGGCTTTACCGCAACCGGCGTTTGCGGCTCAGGTTGTTGTGGTGCCGCAACCGAGGATTCCGCAACCGGGGCAGGCAAAGCTTCACTGACAATTGCCGGCTTGTTGTCGGCGGGTGCCGGCGCAGGGCTGGGCTGCACGGTGACGGCAGCAGGGGTCTCCGGCGTCGCCTCAGATGCGCTTTCCATGCGCGCAGTCGCATGCGGGCTGGCCGGTTCAGCGGCATCAGTTGTTGGCTTTACAGGCTTTTTTTCAACCGGATCGGCGGTTGTCGCCACACCTGCAGCCTCGACAGTTCGCGTCGCATCCTGACCGGCAGCACTGGCCATCTGCTGCACGGTATCTGCCGTTTCCTGCTCCACCTTCTCAACGTCCCCTGGCGCATTTTCCTGCCCCGTTATCGGTCTGGAACTTTCAGGCGTGGTCGTGGCAGCATCCTGCGGTGCCCCGCCCGGTGCGTCGCCCGGTACGTCGCTACGATTGACCAGGTGCTTCAGATGATCAGGCACGGGTGAAATCAAATCCGTGAGAATACTTTCGTCGGTCGTCGTCACATACCAGCCGCCGTAAACCACCAGCGCGATCAGCACGCCGACAAACACGATGGCACCCTTGGGCACGCCGCTGTCCTGGACCGGGGTTGGAAAAGCCAGATCGACGGCACTTTTCTTGCCGACCTGTTCAGCCCGATAGCGGCGGACAACTTCGTCACCGTCCAGACCAAGGTGTTCGGCATAGGAGCGAATAAATCCGACCGCATAAGTATTGCCCGGCAAATCCGCGTAGCGGCAATTCTCGATCGCTTCCAGATACAGATACCGGATACAGAGGGTATCTGAAACCTGACGCAGGTCTTCGCCAATGCGCAGCCTGGAGGCGCGCAACAACGCGCCAACCGGTGGTGAGCGGTCGGCACCGTTTTTCTGTTCTTTGTCTTTGTTCTGGTCTTTATTGTCCATAAGGCTCGTTTTAACCCGTCATTGCGGGACGCAATCACGTTCGCCGCTGCTTCCCGGGTTTGCTCTGCGTCGTTATTCTCACAATTTGTCTTTGATTTACAAGGTTAAATCCGGATTTGCACCGCTTTAACAATTACTATTCCCGGCCCGTCACACCGCAACACCATGATCCAGCGCAAAACTCCGCAATTTCCCGCGCAGACTATGCTCGGCACTGCCAAGCAGCGGCATCAAAAAGTCCTGCAATGCCGCCACATTTAACGAACGGGTCATCTCCTTGACCGGGCCGATGCTCGGATTGGCCATCGACAGGCGACGATAACCCAAACCGACCAGCGCCATCGCTTCCAGGGGCCGGCCGGCCATTTCGCCACATACGGTCACAGGCTTGTCCGCCCCATGACAGTGATCGGCAATGGTCTTGAGCACCCGCAAGGCAGTCGGCGAAAGCGTATCGTAGCGATCCGAAAGCCTTGGGTTGCCGCGATCCGTCGCAAACAGGAATTGCATCAGATCGTTTGAGCCGACCGACAGGAAATCGACCTGCGGCAAAAGCTGTTCGAGTTGAAACAACAGCCCCGGCACTTCCAGCATGGCACCGGCAAAAACCTGCTGCTTCGTCGCCTCACTGGTTATTTCCCGCTGCAGTAGCTTCTTTGCTGCTTCGAACTCATCAACCTCGGTGATCATCGGAAACATGATGGAAATATCCGTCTTGCACTGCTTTGCAGCCCGAACCATCGCCCGCATCTGCCGGCGCAGCAGCATCGGTCGGTCCAGTCCGACACGGATCGCCCGCCACCCCATCGACGGGTTTTCCTCGTCATCGCTTTCAAGATACGGCAGGGTTTTGTCACTGCCGATATCAAGCGTGCGGAACGTGACCGGGCGACCGGCAGCCGTTTCGATGATCCGCCGGTACTGTTCGGTCTGATCTTCAAGGCTCGGCAATTCTGTGCGCATCATGAACTGTATTTCAGTGCGGAACAGGCCAATCCCCTCGGCACCAAGGACCTGCATCTGTTCGACATCGATTAGCAAACCGGCATTGGCCAGCAAGGTGATATGCGCGTCATCTCTGGTAACCGACGGCATCGGCACCAGCTCGCTGTAGTATTCCCGGCGTTCCTGATGCAGCCGCACGGTATCCAGAAAGCTTTGCCGGATATCATCGCCCGGACGCAGGAAGACCTGCGCCCTGTCGCCATCGACGATCAGCGGATCGCCTTCACTGACACGATCCATGATGCCTTTGATCCGGCCGATCACCGGAATATCCAGAGCCCGCGCAATGATCGCGACATGGGCTGTCGGCGAGCCTTCCTCGAGGATAAGTCCGCTCAACAGTTTGGCGTCATAATCCAGCAATTGCGCCGGGCCAAGCGATTTGGCAATGAGGATCGCCCCCTCGCTGAATGAGGACAAATCCGGACTCGCCGGGGCCCCCAGAAGGTGCTGCAGCAAGCGGTGTGCCAGGTCTTCGAAGTCATGGACCCGTTCGCGCAGATAGGGATCGCTGACCTGAGCCATACGAGCGCGCAGATCGTCGAGCACCCGCTGCACGGCAGCTTCAGCCGTGAGGCCGGCCTTGATCGCCTCTTCCATCCGCTTTAACCAGCCCTGGTCGCGGGCGATCATCGAATAGGTTTCCATGATGTCGCGATGTTCGCCGCTACCCTTCATCTGCTCGGACGTCATCATGTCGTCGATGGCACCGTGCATCTCGACGAAGGCGCGCTGCAGACGTTCCTGTTCCAGCTCGGAATCTTCGGCAACCAGACGCTCAATACGAAAATGCGGTCGATGGATGACCGCCTGGCCGATACCGATACCGCCGTTGAGCCGCAGCCCCTCAACCCTGAGCGGTGCGGACGTCAATCCGTCAGCGGGCAGCAATTCCTTGGGATCAATAAGCTCACCGCCGGCAACCAGTTCCGCCAGCACCATGGCAACCGTCTGCAGGCTTTCGATTTCTTCTTCATGGTAGTTGCGGCGGGTCCGATTCTGAACCGCCATGACGCCGATGACCCGGCTGCTGCGCAGAATCGGCACCCCCATCATCGAATGGAAGGCTTCTTCTCCGGTTTCCGGCCTGTAGGCAAAACTCGGGTGTTGCTGGGCGTCGGAAAGCGCATACGGTCGCGCCATTGCGGCGATTTCACCGATAATACCCTCGCCGATCCTGAGCCGCGTCGTATGCACTGCTGACGGCTTGAGGCCGCGTGTCGCAAACAATTCCAGGATATCGCCGGCGCGCCGCACATAGATCGAGCAAACTTCGGCAACGAGGTCTGCAGCAACAATTTCGGCGATCTGATCCAGGCGCTGTTCAGCAGTGCCGGTATCAGCCATGAGATCACGGACACGCGCCAGCAACCGTCGCGGAGCCGGTTTCATTTTGGCGCGTGGCGTTCTCTCGGGCATGCCCTGAGTTTCCTTACTCCGGATCAATCCCGGTCATGCCGGGGTAGAGTGCTAATCGGCGTCCAGGCCGTACGCCGTATGCAGGGCACGGACGGCAAGCTCGGTATATTCTTCGGCGATCAGAACACTGACCTTGATTTCCGACGTCGAAATCACCTGAATGTTGATGCCCTTCTCGGCCAGGGTCGTAAACATCTTCTGTGCGACACCGGCATGCGAGCGCATCCCGACACCGATCACCGAGAGCTTGGTGACGTTCTTGTCAGAGCGCAATTCTGCAAACTGCAGGTCGGATCTTTTGCCCTCAAGCGTCGCGATGGCCCGATCAAGATCGGCAATCGGCAACGTAAAGGTCAAATCCGTCGAGCGGTTATCCTGAGATATATTCTGCACGATCATATCGACGTTGATGCCGTTGTCGGCCAGCGGTCCGAATATCCCTGCGGCGATGCCGGGCTGATCCGGAACGGCGACCAATGTAATCTTTGCTTCATCGCGGCTATAGGCGATGCCGCTTACCAGTTCCTGTTCCACGATCTCATCCTCATCAACAACAAGTGTTCCGGGTTCATTGCTATAGCTGGAGAGGACCTGCACACGCACACCATACTTCATGGCCAGTTCGACCGACCGGGTCTGCAGAACCTTGGCCCCGACCGAAGCCATCTCCAGCATTTCTTCGTAGGTAATCTTGTCCAGTTTACGGGCTTTTGGCGTAATCCTCGGGTCGGTGGTGTAAACGCCGTCGACGTCCGTATAGATATCACAGCGATCCGCATTCAATGCCGCCGCCAAAGCGACAGCACTGGTGTCCGAACCACCACGACCGAGCGTCGTGATACGATTATCCGGGCCCAGCCCCTGAAAGCCGGCGACGACACAGACATCACCGCGGGCAAGACGCTTTTCCATCTCTTCGGTCTCGATACTGAGTATCCGTGCCTTGCCATGCACGCCGTCCGTGTGGATGGGGATTTGCCAGCCGAGCCACGAGCGGGCGGAAATCCCGATATCCTGCAAAGCCAGGGCAAGCAGGCCGACCGTCACCTGTTCACCGGTGGCGACGATGGCGTCGTATTCACGGGCATCATAAAGCCTGCTGACGGAAGTGACGAAATCAACCAGCTTGTTGGTCTCGCCAGACATCGCCGACAGAACGACAGCCACCTGATTGCCGGCATCAACCTCGGCCTTGACGCGCTGGGCGACCGCCTTGATCCGATCCACGTTGGCAACCGACGTGCCCCCAAATTTTTGAACGATCCGCGCCATAATCCGTATCTTTCCAGAACCACCGTCTTCTGCGCCATCATGACAAGTCAGGGTTGATGCGCAGGCGGCGCATACATACTCTGTGGGTTGGCTGCAAGCAACCCTGATCCGGGCTTCAGCAGCCCCCCGCGTAATGAAAAGGCGAGCGTATTCATGAATGTCAAATCCAGGCCCGCCGGACCCGATATGCCGCCTTTAAGCGGCACTGCCGACGCCGAAGAAGTTGCCCGCTTTGCGGCAATCGCCGATGAATGGTGGGACCCGAACGGCAAGTTCAAACCCCTGCATCAGCTTGCCCCTGTGCGTCTGGCCTTTATCCGCGATCAGGTGATCGCCCGGTTCGGCCTTGATGATGCGTCCATCCGCCCCTTTGAGGGCCTGACCATCCTTGATGTCGGGTGCGGCGGCGGGCTGGTTTCAGAACCGCTGGCCAGGCTCGGTGCCAGGGTAACGGCGATTGATGCCGCAGAGCGCAATATCGACGTTGCATCCCTTCACGCCAGGCAAGCCGGACTGGACATTGATTTTCGCGCCACCCAACCCGAGGACCTGGCCCGCACGGGCGAAACCTTTGATATCGTCGTCTCGCTGGAAGTGGTCGAGCACGTTGCCGATCTGCCGGCCTTCCTGACGGCCTGTGCCGCTCTGGTTCGGCCCGGGGGCGGCATGGTGCTTTCAACCATCAACCGAACCTTGAAGTCGCTGGCACTTGCCAAAGTGTTGGCTGAATACGTACTCAGGTGGCTGCCGGTCGGCACCCATGATTGGCAAAAGTTCGTCAAACCATCTCAACTTGCCGCAGCGCTTCGCCCGGCAGGCGTGGAGATCACGGCCCTCAGCGGCATGCATTACGACCCGTTTGCCGATACATGGTGGCTCGGCGACGATCTGGATGTGAATTATCTGGCTTTCGCAAAAAAAGACTGAACCGCTTCAGGAATTGCGGCGGATCGGCGGCAGCCGGTAGACATCGATCCCCTCGTCGTCCAGTTCTTGCGTTTCCTCTTCGCTGGCTTCGCCGTAAATGCCGCGTTCGTCCGTCTCGCCGTAGTGTATCCGTCTGGCCTCGTCGGCAAACTGTTCGCCGACATAGTCAAACTTGGCCTCGACTTCCTTACGCAT
This sequence comes from Rhodospirillales bacterium, assembly GCA_040877275.1. GTDB lineage: Bacteria > Pseudomonadota > Alphaproteobacteria > Rhodospirillales > Casp-alpha2 > UBA4479. The sequence continues at coordinate 6,291 of JBBDOA010000032.1, forward strand.
TGCAACCGCCGCCTCAAGAATTCTCTCGGCGACTTCACGGGCCCGGGCTTCCGGCGTCATGCCTGTTTGCGTCGATCTGGAAATTCTCGGAGACATCGGCGCCTTGACGACATTCGTGTTACCACAATGCGGGCAAGCAATATCGCCGTCCTTTGACTGCATATCGAAAGTGGTGCTGTCTTTGAACCAGCCTTCAAACTCATGCGTGTTCTCACATCGGACCGCATACTTGATCATCAGATCATCCAACTCCGCAGAAAAACGGATCATACATATGTTATAGTGCCGGATTCCTGGAAAAAAAGCGTTAACAAATTCCGCCTGATCCCGGCATACTGCCAATTATGCCTGAACACAAACACCCAGCACGCCATCTGCAAATGAGCGAGCCGTCACAATGGTTCCGCCGTCACCAGCCGCTGATCAGGGCCGGCGGCAGCATTCTTGATGTTGCTGCGGGCGGAGGGCGACATGTCGCCTTCTTCGCCAACGCAGGGTACCGGGTTACCGCCATTGACCGAAATACACAGCCCTTGAGCCCCTATGCCGACAGGTTCGACGCTGAAATCATTGAGGCCGATCTGGAAACCGACTCGCGCTGGCCGCTGGCTGGACGCGCGTTTGATGCGGTGGTCGTCTGCAATTATCTGTACCGGCCATTATTTGATGACCTGCTGGGGGCTCTCGCCCCGGGCGGGGTGTTCCTGTACGAAACCTTTGCGCGCGGCAACGAAGTCTACAACCGGCCCCGCAATCCGGATCATCTGCTGGGCCACGGGGAATTGCTGGATATCGTCCGTGATCGCCTGCAAATCGTCGCCTATCAGCACGGAATACTCGAAGGGGATGAGTGTCCGGGCGTGAAACAGATGATCTGCGCCGTAAACAATCTACAGGCGACCGACCGCGAAGATGGCCAGCCAAACCCCGTATTTTTACCTGTCCCACTGCCTTAGAGCGCGTTGCGACCAATCGGATTCATGATTCCCTAACAGCCGTATTTGTG
>JBBDOA010000033.1:0-7272 GCA_040877275.1 Rhodospirillales bacterium
GGCAGGGTTTCCGTACCCTGAATGATATGAAAGGCGTTCATCGGGCTGAGACAGGCCCCGAAGTCCTTCAGACCCTCGGCGCGCATCCGCATGATCAGCGCCTGCGGGCCGAATTCCTCGGCAAAATCGATCCCGGCATAACCATCATAGGGCTCGGTCAGGGTCGGGAACTTGCCGCTCGCTTCCCAGTCAAAAGCGCCTGAATCAACAATGATGCCGCCAATCGCGATACCGTGTCCGCCGATAAACTTGGTCAGCGAGTGCATGACGATATCGGCACCGTGCTCGAACGGTTTCATCAGGTAGGGTGTCGTGAAGGTGCTGTCGATCATCAGCGGCACGCCGGCGTCGTGTGCGATGGCAGCAACTTTCGGGATATCCATCACCTCGATGCCGGGATTGCCGAGCGTCTCGCCAAACACAAGCCGGGTGTCGTCGGTAATGGCGGCCCTGAAGGCATCAAGATCACGCGGGTTGACGAAGGTTGTGGTGATGCCGAAACGCGGCAGGGTATAGCTGAACAGGTTGTGCGTACCGCCATAAAGCGATCCCGAGGCGACAATGTGCCCGCCCTTGCCCATCAGCGTCGCCACTGCCATGAAGATCGCTGCCATGCCGCTGGCTGTGGCGACCGCACCGACACCGCCTTCAAGTGCGGCGATGCGTTCTTCCAGCACGGCGACGGTCGGGTTCGACAGCCGCGAATAAATATGACCCGGCTGTTCCAGATTATACAGCGACGCCGCATGGTCGGTATCGTCGAACATGTAGGACGTGGTCTGATAGATCGGCACGGCGCGGGACCCCGTCTGGGAATCCGGCTGATGACCGGCATGCAGACTCAATGTCTCGAAGCTGTAGAATTTTGGTGCAACCATCGTTTCCCTCCCACAAGGACACCTCTCCTTCGAGACGCAGATATCAATTTATCTGCTTCTCAGGATGAGGTGATTTATTGTCTGCCTCATGCTGAGGAAGCGCCGCAGGCGCTGTCTCGAAGCATACGGGCTTTACAAAATCAGCCTCCCTCATTAGGCAGAAGCTTCGAAACCGTCAAACGAAACTCCTTGAGAGGGCACATATGAGCCGCGAGATCAAATCCGTCGTCGTTCTGGGCGCAGGCACCATGGGCACCGGCATTGCCGGGCTGGCCGCCGAAAAGGACTGCCGTGTCCTGTTGCTGGACACTTCCATGGAAGCCGCCGAAAAGGCTCTGGACAAGATCGTCAACGGTCGACCGCCGGCCATCGACACGCCGGGCAAGGAAGCCAATATCACGCTCGGCACGCTTGCGGACGACCTGGAGAAAATCGCCGATTACGACTGGATCTGTGAAGCAGTGATTGAGGATCTGGACACCAAACGCCAGTTGTTCAAACGCTTTGAGCCGCTCAGGAAGGATGGCTCCGTCGTCTCCACCAACACGTCGGGCATTCCGCTTCGCGACATCACGGCGGGCATGCCGGAACGGTTGCTGAAAGATGTTGCCGTCACGCACTTCTTCAACCCGGTCAAGATCATGAAGCTCTGTGAACTGGTGCCGGGCGAAAAGACGGATGCGGACGTGATCGACGCGTTCCGCGCCTATCTCGGCGGCACCATGAACAAGGGCGTCGTCAACGCCAAGGACACCGTCAACTTCATCGGCAACCGGATCGGCTGCTTCTGGATGCTCAGGGGTCTGCACGCGGCGACCGAAGCCCGCGCGGCCGGACTTTCACAGGAACGCATCGACGCGCTGATGTCGGCACCGATGGGGCTGCCGCCGACCGGACTTTACGGGCTGATCGACCTGATCGGGCTGGATATCATGGATTTCGTCGGTAAGAACCTGGCGATCAACTTGCCCCGGGGCGACATGGGAGAAACCTTCACCAGATTCCCGACAGCCGAGCAGGCAATGCTGGAACGGGACCAACTGGGCCGCAAGACCGGCGGTGGCTTTTACAAACTGACCAGGCTCGATGACGGCTCTCGCAAAAAGGAAACCTTTGATCTGGACGCCGGGGCCTGGCGCGATGCGCTTGACGTCAGCGTCGACGTCAATGCGGACGTGATGTTCGATGACAGCGCGGACGGAAAGTTTTGCTGGAATATCATGGGCTCGACCCTTGCTTATGCCGCCAGCCTGATCGGTGAAATCGCCGACGACATCGTCAACGTTGACCGCGCCATGCGCTGGGGTTTTGCCTGGGGCCAGGGACCGTTCGAGCTGCTTGATGCCATCGGTCCGAAACGCTTTCTGGACAAATGCCGCGAGAACGGTTTTGCGCCGGAAATGCTGACCGTGCTGGAAAGCGCCGGTGCGGAGACGTTCTATACGGACGGCGGCACCAGGTTCCTTGGTCTGGATGGCGCATATCACCCGGTTTCTGCGGAATAACTTCTACATCGTCATCCCCGCGTACGCGGGGACCCAGAATTAGCGCCGATAAAAAGGCTGGGTTCCCGCGTACGCGGGAATGACGAATGTTATCAACCCAAAGCTCTGGGATTACTCTCGGCCAATGTGGCCCGCACTCGGGCCAGCAGCAGGGCGTGGTTTTCGGGTGTGCCCTCACCTTTGCGGATTTGAGCCGCGAGTGCTTTCGCGGTTTCATCACTGCCGCTGTCCAGACCTTCGATCTGCCTGGATACAATAGCCAGCGCATTGGCCGCCATCAGGGCCTTGTAGCGCTGATCGCCGTCGAGCACGCTGGCCAGATCATGACGCACCACATCTCGCGCAATGCCAAGCAAGGCGTCCAGTGACGGTCTGGGCCGAACCGGCTGCACATTTTCAGGTAGCGGTGCCGGATCAGCGGGTGCGGTTTCGGTCAAAATCTCAAATTCAAGTTCCGGCACGATATGCGCGGTCAGGGCCAGTTCCAGATTGCGCTCGCCCCCGCTGACGAACCGGTCGGCCTGCTGCAGGGCGATCACCGCCCAGCGCATCGTCGCCATCACCTGCCAGTAACCGATCTGGTCACGATCAAGTTTTATGCCGCTCTCGTCTTCATAGCCCTTGAACAGGGCATCCAGCGAACCAACCCCGCCGACGTCCCGATCATCGGCACCGAAGCGCCAGCATTTTGCCGTCAGCCAGCCGATGTCTTCCATCGGGTCGGACCAGCCGGCAAATTCCCAATCAAGGATCGCCGTCAAGGTTCCGTCATTGACCATGTAATTGCCGGTCCGGTAATCGCGGTGACAGAACACGGTCTTTGTATCCACAGGCGCGTTGACCTCGAGCCACCAAAGCCCCCATTCCAGTGCCGGATGCTTTTCCGGCAAGGCGTCCAGATGGCTACGGTATTCCCTGACCGATGCCAGCGCCGGAGCGCCTTCCGGTCTGGAAACAAAGGCCAGATCAGGCGCATCAGCAATGCTGTGAATACGCGCCAGATTGCGGCCCAGATCACGGGCCAGCGCATCGTTCAGCCGGGCCTTGGCGAGCTTGTGCCCGGCAGCCGTGCCTTCGGCCCGGTGCATCAGGAAAAACGGCGTGCCGAGCACATCGGTATCCGCGCACAGCACACAGGGCTTCGGCACCGTGACGCCGGCCTTGTCCGCGTGTTTAAGGATGGTGAATTCCTCGGCCCGACCGTGACTGACGGCAACGTTTGACGGTGCGTCCTTGCGCAACACCAGATCGTGCGTACCGGGCCACTCACCACCTTCGAGATCGAGAATCAGCCGCCAGTTTTCCTGAATGGCACCGCCGGAAAGCTGTTTCAGATCGCGCACCTGCGCGCGGCCGCCGGACTGGCGGGCGAGCCACACCTCAAGCCGCTTGATGGCATCCCGGTCCATATTCGATATGGCGTCGTCGTTCCTGCTCATCAGGCTTCCGGCTCGCCCCCGGGGCCTTTCTGGCCCCCGGCATCCCAAGACCAGAAATCCATGCCCGTGTCGGCGAGGGCACCGGCCAGCACCATCTTGTGCACTTCCGACGCGCCATCGACCAGCTTCGCCTGACGGGCATAGCGGTAAATCCATTCCAGCACCGTATCCTTGGAATAGCCGCGCGCCCCGTTCAATTGAATGGCAGTATCGACCGCCTTGTGCAGCACATCGGCGACGGCGACCTTGGCCATCGAAACTTCCTTGCGACCGCGCGATCCCTGATCCAGTGCCCACGCCGCTTTCATCGTCAGCAGACGGCCGATCTCGATATCCATCGCCGCATCGCCAAGCAGAAGCTGCACGCTTTCCCGTTCCGACAACTTGCTGCCGAACGCTTCCCGCTCGGCGATGTACTCACCGGCGATCTCAAGCGCGCGTTTGGCCAGACCGGTCCAGCGCATGCAGTGCGTCAGTCGGGCCGTCGCCAGCCTGATCTGCACGCACTTCAGCCCTTCGCCGACGCCCATCAGCCGGTTCTCGTCGGGAATTTCCAGACCATCGAAAGTCAGCTCGCAATGGCCGCCGTGTTCTTCCGGACCCATGATCGGGATGCGCCGGACGATTTCCCAGCCGGGCTGGTCGCGGTGAAACAGGAACGCCGTCAGGTTGCGGCGGCTCTCGTCAGACGTTCTGGCCAGCAGGATGAAATGCTCGGCGACACCGGCCCCTGTGATGAACCACTTGTGGCCATTGACGACCCAGGTATCACCCTTCCTGACGGCACGGGTCCGCATCATGCCGCCCGGGTCCGAGCCCGCGCCCGGTGCCGGTTCGGTCATGACGATGGCGGAGCGCAGCTTGCCGTCGATGATCGGCTGCAACCATCGTTCTTTCTGGGCATCCGTGGCGACCTTATTGAGGACGAACATGTTGCCGTCGTCGGGGGCTGCGGCGTTGAAGCAGACCGGCCCGAAAATCGATCTGTTCATTTCCTCATAACAGGCCGCCATGCCGACGGTGTTGAAGCCGCGCCCACCGCGTTCGACCGGCATCGCCAGCGACCACAGCCCGGCCGTCCGCGCGTCGGCCTGAATTTTCTTCAACAGATCGAGATTGATGTTTTCGTGATCGTCATAGCTGGCCGGATCGCTTTCCAGAGGCAGAATGCGCTCGGCAACAAATTGGCGGATGGCGAGGCGGGTCTCCTCGACCTCGGGCGGCAATGTGAAATCCATAGTATCCTCTCGGGTATTGATACCCTGATAGTGGCCTCTCGGGCCGGGTGTCTCAAGTCTGCTCAGTGATTATCTGGGGCCGATGCCCGCGTAGTTGCCGTCAAAGGCTTCGCGTACCGGCCAGACGCCGGCCCGTGTCTGGCGCAGGAAATCGTCGATCCCGGCATTGAACGTCGCCGGGTCCTCGAGATTAAGCAGGTGGCCTGATTTCGGAAACACCCGAAGCCCGGCGCTCGGCATGGCGCGTTTCAGCCATACGTTCACATCCAGGCAGACATCATCCTCGTCGCCGACCATCAGCAGCGTCGGCACCCGGCAGGCGTTGAAGGCATCTTCAAAGTCATACAACGACGGTCGGCCGCCCTGCACATGGCGGAGCGTATAGGCGGCACCGATTGCCGGATGCTCGGCCAGCAGGTCGCGAAACTCTGTCCAGCCCCGGATATCCTTGCGTTTCAGCTGCGTGCGGGTCGGGCCGCCGGCAAAGCTGTCAGCGAGCATTTTACCCGCGGCCAGATATTTTTCTGAAAGCGCGAAGGCCTCTTCACGAAACAGCTTCTCTCCGGCTTTGGGGGACCCGGCACCGCCCGATGCCGCAACCAGCGCGGTGACCCGGTCCGCGTGATGAATGGCGAGGCGAAGCCCGGTATAGGCCCCCATGGAAAGGCCGATGATGACCGCCTGATCCAGACCCGCCGCGTCCATCACGGCGATGGCGTCGGCGTTGGCGTGGTCCTGGCCGTACAGCGTTTCGTCATCCGGCACGTCGGACGGCGGATAGCCGCGCGCACACATGACGACGCAGCGATGATCGCGGGAGAAGTGCCTGACCTGCGGCTCCCAGCTGCGGCTGTCACCGCCGTATTCGTGCAGGAACAGGATCGGCGTACCGGACCCGGTTTCCTCAAAATAGATTTTCACCCCGTCGCGTTCGGCGTATGGCATGGTGTGCGTTTCCCTTTATCCGTATCCCCAGCCTCATACTTCGAGACGCTGCGCTCCTCAGTATGAGGGTATTTAATAATCCTCAGTATGAGGGTGTTTAATAAGCCTCATGCTGAGGAGGCCTGAAAGGCCGTCTCGAAGCACGAGGCCAAACATTTCACAGTGTATTCACCAGATGCCCGCCGTCGACCGGGATCACCGCGCCGGTCATATAGGCCGAGGCATCCGACGCCAGCAAAAGCAAAGGCCCGTCGAGATCGTGCATCCGGCCCGCGCGGCGCATCGGGATGCGCTTGATCATCGCCAGCCCGGCGTTCGAATTCAGATACGCCTCATTCAGGTCCGTTTCGATATAGCCCGGCGCCAGCGCATTGACGCGGATCTTGTAACGCGCCAGTTCCAGCGCCAGCACTTTGGTCATCTGCACCACGGCCGCTTTCGAGATCGCGTAAGGCGCGACCCCGGCCGAGACCCTGAGCCCCAGAATGGAGGCGGTGTTGATGATGTTGCCGCCGCCGTTATCGCGCATCCGGCGAGCCGTTTCCTGGGCGACGATCCAGGCACCCTGCAGATTGGTGTCGATCACCGCGTGCCAGTCTTCGTCGGAAACATCGAGCGCTGCAGCACCAGAGGCAACGCCGGCGTTGTTGATCAGTACGTCGGGGACAGCCATCTCGGCAGCGATTTCGTCAAGCGCATCTGTGACGCTCATGCGGTCGGTGACGTCCATACCGACGGCCAGCGCAGACCCGCCGGCATCGTTGATTTCGGTCGCGAGTTTTTGCAGCTTGTCACGGCGTCTGGCCGCTACTGCGACCCTGGCACCGGCCCCTGCCAGCACCCGGGCGAAATGCTGGCCAAGCCCGGACGACGCCCCGGTGATCAGTACACTCTTGCCCTGTATCAGGCTTCCGTTCATGGCTCAGTCCTTCCCGTTGGTGATGTCGGCGGCGCGTTCACGCAGCACAAATTTCTGGATTTTTCCGGTTGAGGTTTTCGGCAGCGGCCCGAACACAACCTGCGTCGGTGCCTTGAAGCGGGCCATGCGCTCCTTGCAGTAATCGATCAGTTCCCTGGCTTCAAGCACCCCTTCGGCTTCCGCCGTCGGCATGACGAAAGCAACCGGCGTCTCGCCCCATTTCTCCGACGCCATGGCAACGACGGCACATTCCATGACGCCCGGATGTTTATACAGGCATTCCTCAACCTCCAGCGACGAGATGTTCTCGCCGCCCGAGATGATGATGTCCTTGGCCCGGTCCTTGAT
>JBBDOA010000034.1:0-7102 GCA_040877275.1 Rhodospirillales bacterium
CAGGGCCTGCATCTCCCACTGAATGCGCGCGCTGGCATGCAGCGCGAAAAGACCGGGGCCGCTCGCCGACCAGGTGATGCTTTGTTCGGCGAACGGCTGAAAGGCGGCAGTTATCCTTGCCAGACCGTCGGCCTGCGCATCCAGGTCTCCTGCTGATGCGCTCAATCGGGCGAGGATCATGGCGCTGCCGTCGTGTGTCATCCAGACACCGTTGCGGCGTGATGGTCCGTCGCCGAAGTGCAATCCGCTTGCCAGTTCTTGCAAACGGCCCTGTGGATCGCGGGGAAACAGTTCACGGAACAACCAACCCTGCGTGGTGCCGAGATTGGCGATCCCGTCGCGGATCGCGGCGTGCAGCCCCTCAGTCTCGAATGTCGATGGATCCGGCGGCGACCCGAGAAAGTACCGATGATCGAGAAAATAATCCCGTAACGGTTTGGACAATGCAGGTCGGCCATTGCGGGCGAACGCAAATATTTTCTGGTCACGCAAAGTTCTGGTGACGGTATCGCTCGCCATTGTCACGGTCCGTTCATCGGGCCCTGACAGTTTGATCATCATGATACTGCCCGGTTGCACCATGTCGTTACTCAGCGCGGCGGTTTCCGCACTGCGGGCAGTCGGCAGAAAGAAGGACATGTCGGTCAGGATTGTCAGGTTCGAGACAACCAGCGCCGCCAACAGAGCGGAGACAAGCAAGAATGCAGCGAGGACACGGCGGGGTGAAGTCACTGCTCGGCTGGCCCCATCTTCATTTCACTGGTATCACCGTTGACGCCTTCTATGCGGATGCGGTCAATGTTTCCGCCAATGCCGGATAACGTCACCTCACGCAATTCGGCGCGTAACTGGTCTTTATGCGGTACGAGATGCAACGTCCAATGAGCGGCGTCACCGGTCTGGTGCATATCGAACGTATCGTCGAGGTTAGTGAAATCCCCGCTCAGGCCTGCCCGTAAAGCCAACGCCAGCCCCTTCAACATCGGATGATCGTCGAGATCTAATCGATAATACTCCCCTTGTGCGGTCTCGACCTCGACTTGATCACCATCAATCACGAAGCTTTCCGTGATCGGCTCGAGAACATGCTTTTCCAGTCGGTCGCCTTTCCGCACGACATAGCCGGAAAGAAGCAGGTTCTCGGTCAGATACGCGACGCGGCGTTCTTCACGAAAATCGACGCGAGCATCTGTCTGCCCGGCCAGAGCACGGCTCAACGATTGCAGATCCCAGTCGGTGCGCGCCGGCACTGCCGTCACCAACAGCAACAAGGAGATCAGAAATGCCTTAAGCCCAGAAGTCATAGAAATTAAACCAGTTGTTGGGTGCTTCGCGAACCCACCCCTCAAGGGTGGTGGCATATGCCTGCATATGGGGAACGATTGCATCGTCACGTTGCCCTCTGGCGAAGCGTTCACCGTTCGACAAGGTATGGAAGCGTACCACATAGCGGTTGCCGCCCCAATACAGGCCGGAAAACATCACCACGGGGGCCCCTGTCAAATGCGCCAGCAGCCATGCTCCCGCCGGAAAGTCGGCGTGGCCGCCAAGAAAATCCAGCCGATGGGTCTTGTCGCCGTGCGCGATACGGTCGGCCAGGATACCGACCATGCCGCCGTGCTGCAGCCATTCGTATACCTGCAACATACTGGACGGATCACCAAGCGGGATGATGCTGCGTGCAATTGCCGGATTGATGCCGTCAATCACGCGGGCGACGCGCCCGTCAACACCTGTATGCATGAGCACCTTGAGTCTGGCGTCCACTTGCGTTTCGGCTAGCGCGCGCATGGCATCGAAACTACCGACATGGGCGCCGAGCAAAATAACACCTTTCCCGCGCGCCCGCGCGGCTTCCAGTTGCTCCACTCCCTCCAGTTGAATGTCGAAAAGTTCGAAGCGGTCCGACATGAAGAAAACACGGTCGAGCAGGGTTGCCGCGAATGTGTGAATGTGACGGTAAACATCGCCGGTGGTCGGCCTGCGTGCCAACACACGCGCCAGATACGCTGCTGAATTGCGCCGGGTCGCAGGGGCCAGTAGCACAAAGTAAACGCAGATCGGATGCAGTAACAGCCGGGTTGGTCCGCGTCCCACTTTCATGGCCAACCAGACGATGAAGCGGATCAGTATCGGGCTGCCGCGTTCCGCCGCATTGCCCCATTTCCGCTTTTCATTTGCTTCACTCATTGTGGTTCTGCGGCGATGAGGGCCGTCAAAATCTGTCGGTCATCAGTGCTGCATGTTGCGGTTAATCCGCGCACACCCTCCTTGATATGGACAGTACATTGCTCGCCGGCGCGCAGCACGCTTTGGAATTTCACACTGTGCAGCACGACCGACTGGTCGATACCGACGATCCTCAGTGTTTCGTCCAGTGCAACGACTCCGGGAACGATCGGGTTGCCCGGAAAATGTCCGGCCAGCGCCGGATGATCGGGTGAAATCGTGAAATGCTGCCCGGGGTGCTCAAGGAGTGCGGCGAGGGCCGCAGAAGGCAATTTGCCCGTGGCATTCCTTGGCAATGCGTCAACCAGTATGATCTGGCGCGGCACAAAAACATCGGGAATCAACTGACGCAGTGCACGGCGGATCTGATTTGCGGTCAATGTTGGAGCGGCCACCACCGCAACCGGCCGGGCAATCGCAGTGCTCCTCGTATCGGGCAAAACCATGACACCGTCTTCGACACCGGGAATACGGTTCAGAATGATGGACAAACCGCTCAAAGAGGCCCGCTTTCCAGCTACTTCGGCAACATCTTCGCTGCGGCCAAGGAGGATGAACCCACCAGGGACCAGCGCCACACGATCATGCACCGGCACACCGCGTGCCAAATGCACACCCCGGAAGGTGGCACTGTTCTCGGCCGGAACGAGTGTAAAGTCGGCACGAAGCGAGAAGGTTTCCGTCGCTGCAGTTCGCCGTGACGCGGCCATGCCGGTCTCTGTGCTGCCGTAGATTTCGATAACCGGAACATTCCAGAGATCTTCCGCCTGACGCGCCAACTCTGTGGAAAGTGGTGCCGTCGCGGTAACAATGCGGTGAAGCGGAGGCAGGTGCAGAGCTTCCTTTACCAGCGCACGCAGGTGTAGCGGCGTCGTCACCAGAACGCGATTTCCGGGTACGGACTCAAGTGCCGCTGCAATATCGGCCGGGTAAAAGGGACGCCCCTCGAAGACCGCTGTATTGGCGCGCACCAGCGGTAACATCACGCTCGTTTCCAGGCCGAACATATGTTGGGCCGGGACTGTCGCCACGATCGTTGCCTGTCCGTCTCCCAATTCCAGGTGCGACGCCCATACCTCCACCCCGTCGACAAACATTGCCGGAAAATGATAGTGCGGTTCCGGCATGCCGGTGCTTCCCGATGTATAGAGCGTGACTGCGGGGCCATTCCGCCAGGAGGGTTCGGCGTCAAAGGCTGTTGTGCTGTCATCTATGATCAATGAAGGCAGAGCAGGCACAGGCGATACATCATCTGGCGACAGCACGACCATCGCGTTTCTTATCTGCGCAGCGATGCCGTTGAGGGCGGCAGCCCCTGCATCGTTCGGGAGAATCAGACGGCGGCCGAGGGCGCTTGCTGCGACAAAAGCCGTTATCAGATCGCCACGACGCGAGCAGAGCGGCATTAAGGGTTGTTCGGGCATTGCCTCCAAACGCTCGACCAAACGGTTACAGCCACGAAAAAAGTCTTGCCGCGAAACAAAACGTTCTGGGCCGGCAATGATCGGAAAGGGGGTCATGGCGCAATCCATGTGCCGGGCCGGATCATAGTCCGTAATGTCGCGAGTGGTGAGTTGTGTCCAAGATGACGGAATTTGATGGCGCGGTAACCGTGCTCTGTAAAAAACACTGTCGCGGCGGTAGCTGGCAGACCAATATTGACGACCCAGGACCACGTATCGGGTTCGGCGGCCAGGCCGACGGTGACGGAAACAACAAGCATCACGACAAACATCACTGTCCAAAGGACGGTCATGCGTCGGGTATAGTCATCAAGTTCTGCCGGCACCCTGCCGCGGTTAAGGCGGCTTATCCGATGTATCAGGGGTTCCTTGCCCGGCAACAAGGTGCGTCCGAAGACCCAGGCCAGCCACCCCTGAATGAGGATCGGCGGCACCGCTATCGCGCGCGCCAATGTGTTATCGCCGCTCAGGGTGAGAATCTGCAAACCGGCGAGACCAAGAATCACGACCGTCAAACCTAATTTCTGACGCCATGCCGCGCCGGTCGCGAACGCCAACAATAAATATCCGACCGGGCCAAGCGCCATAGCCGCCGGGGCCAAATTCGCATGATCGCTGACGATGGTGATGTGGAGAATTGCAATCGTCAAACAAGGAATGATCAACCTGACGGCCTGCATCACCGTCATGATTTACACTCCGCGCCGTCTCTCGATACTCTCAGCGAGGGCCCGTAATGATTTGAAAATTTCTGATATGTCGGGGTCGTCGGACTTGATTTGGCAGCCATATTTCTGGGAAATTTCCAAGGATAATTCTAACGCATCAATAGAATCGAGGCCAAGGCCATCGCCAAACAATGGAGCATCCAAATCAATCTGATCGACCGTCACATCTTCCAGATGAAGGGATGTAATGATCAAGTCAGCAATCTCGCTCTGAAAGACGGTTTTATCTGTCATATGCTCCTGAATAGATGTCCGCGCCGAGCATGTGGGTTATTTACCCAATTTCTCCGACGTCCATCTCCCCCTTATGTAATGTGTCATTTCATTTTTGGGACTTATACCAATGAGACAACAACATCGTGCGCCGTGCAAAATCACTTTGTGCAAAAGTATGGTATAGTTTCAACTATACAGACATTCAATCCTATGCGGCTCAAATTACAAGGGCTTCGCGTTGACCGATGAAAAATACACGCAACACCAGCACCCCGCAAAGACGCCTTTTTTCAATAGGCAGCGACGGTTTTGCCATGCTCTGCCTATCCACTCTGATCCTGGCTGGTACAGGCGGGATATCGCTGATTGTCTGTCTTTGGCATGTGATCACCATTGCCCGTTACACAACGACAATTGTGGCGGAGGGTGGCTGCAGGGTTGTTTTAGGCGTCTGCCTCAATGGCAACGGTGATATCCCTGTGGACTTCAGGCTTCGCCTTAAGAGGGTTCTTGCGTTGCCGCCTGGGCCGGTGCTTTTACTCGGCGGATATACCAACCCGTCCGTGCCAGTTTCTGAAGCAGGAGCGGGGAGGCAGTGGCTTGTGGCACATGGAATATCACCCTCTCTGATCGACATTGAGGATGGCTCGCGTCATACCTTGGAGAACCTGCAAGGTATGCGTGACCAGTTGGCCAGGGCGCAATTGTCAGTGACGATAATCACAAACCGCTACCATCTCGCGCGAACGAGCATGATGGCGCGTCACCTTAATATCACGCATTCGTTATGCGCTGCTGAAGACCGTTTCTCCTGGAGCGTGCCGATGGCAGGAAAAATGCTCCTCGAAGCTCATTTTATCCATTGGTATCTCACCGGCCGTCTGGCCGCGCGGCTGCTTCGTCATCAAGGTATGCTGCAGCGGATTACTTAGGCATCAGAACCGGTCACGATAGGCTTTTCCGGCGCGCCAGAAGACCAGCGAAAACACATAATACAGTGTACGGAAAGCCATCAGGCGTGGCCACAAAACGGTTCGACCAAAAATGTCGCCGGAAAGCACTGACGTCACGGCTGCACGGATGCCAAGATAATTGGTCGGGTGAGTGAAAAGATAGCGCATGGCGGGGCTGGTGAATCGATAGATGAACCAGGAGAATTGTTCGAGGCCTCGACTGACGCGTCGCTCATATTTTTTCATGTGTTTCGCTGCTTTGTGCGGCTCGCGCAGATAGCCGTCGACGGCCTCGGCAGCGAACTCGGCACCTTGCATCGCCAGATAGACACCGCTTGAGAAAACAGGATCGATAAACGCATAGGCATCACCGACCAATAAAAACCGATCTCCTGTCATCTGCGTCGACGTATAGGAAAAATTGCCTGTTGCGATGATCTCGCCGAGCGGTTTGGCATCCTGCATCCGCACTTGCATGTGTGGTGCCAGAGCAACACCGTCCCAAAAGAACTGTTCCAGAGTTCCTTGCCTGGTTTTCATGAATTTCGGCCAGCATACCATGCCGATGCTCATCCTCCCGTCATTCAAGGGGATAAGCCAGAACCAGCCATGCGGGAACCAGTAAACACTGATATTGCCGCTCTCGTCGCCATGGCGGCGTGGCACGCCGGAAAAATGCCCGAACACGGCCACGCTATTGTGCTTCGGATTGCGTCGCTTTAGGCCCAGCCGGGTAGAGAGAAAAGCGTCCCGGCCCGACGCGTCGACGGCGAACCGGGCGTGTAACTGAATTTCGTTCCCGTCCTCCCCCTCGACCGTTGCCTCGATACTGGCCGATACGAACTGAACGTCCGTGATGCGCGCGCTTTGCATCACCGTGACACCCTTTGTGGCGGCATTATTGATCAGGATATGATCGAATTCCTCACGCTTCACTTGTAACGCTGTCGGCTCATCCGGTGCCAGAGCATTCGAGAAATCGAAAATAACATACGTGTTGTCATGCGCGTCCGAGAAATCGGCACCCCGTTTGACGACACCGATTTCGGTGACCTCGTCCAATACACCGAGCCGGCGAAGTACGGGCATGTTTCGGGGCAGCAGGGACTCGCCGATATGAAATCGTGGATGCCGGTCCTTTTCGACGAGAACAACGGTATAGCCTTTTGACGCCAGTAAGGCAGCCGTTGTTGTGCCCGCCGGACCGCCACCAATGACAAGAACATCATATAATTGTCTTGGCGGTGGTTGGGCAATTAGGGGCATGTGCCGTACTCTGTCATGATCGCGGTTTGTTGGGAATGCCCTGACCGCGTTCCGAATATAACGGAAAGGCATCCGGCACGCACACACATCCAGGGAAGTCACCGGCAGTTTTATGAATTTTGATGAAGCCGCGCTCCGCTCAGGTGATTTGCCTTTTAGATGCCGGACGTCCATCCTTCCCGCTCGCCCTGTTGAAACCCGGCTAGGAGCGTCCACGCATGAGTCCCGGAAAAGACTTTCATATGAT
>JBBDOA010000035.1:0-7088 GCA_040877275.1 Rhodospirillales bacterium
CCGCATGGCTTATGACGGATTCAGTTTCGCTGTTATCGGCCTTGATCGATTCATTTCTTGATGCGGCAGCGTCACTGGTAAACCTTCTTGCCATTCATCACGCCCTGCAGCCGGCGGACCGCGAGCATCGCTTCGGACACGGCAAGGCTGAGCCGCTGGCCAGTCTGGTGCAGGCGGCGTTCATTTGCGGCTCGGCTGTATTCCTGTTGGTACAGGCGGGCGAGCGGGTGGCGAACCCCCAGGTACTGGTGAACATCGACGTCGGCTATTATGTGATGGTTTTCTCGATTGTTCTGACCATCCTGCTGGTCGGATTCCAGCGATATGTGGTTCGGAAATCCGGTTCGATTGCTGTTGATGCGGACAGCCTGCATTACCAGACCGATGTGCTGATCAATCTGGGTGTTATGCTGTCGCTGTTTCTTTCAAGCGCCCTTGGGTGGGTGTATGCCGATCCGCTGATCGCCATCCTGATTGCCCTTTACATCGTCAAGGGGGCATGGGGTATCGGCATGACGGCACTGGCAATCCTGATGGACCGGGAACTGGAAGATGAAGATCGCCAGAAAATCCGCACGATTGTCATGGCTCATAAAGAGGTGCTGGGCCTGCATGATCTCAGAACCCGGTCATCCGGTGTTCATGTCTTCATCCAGTTTCATCTTGAACTCGACGGTGACATGCGCCTGAAGCAGGCCCACGATATTTCCGAGGCTGTCGAACGCGAATTGATGGATGCCTTTCCCAATGCCGAGGTCATCATCCATGAAGACCCCGAAGGCGTCGAAGAGGCGCGTGCGAGATTCCGGTGAGCGCTTTGCCTGACCAACAAAAAGCCGTAATCGATTTTCTTGGCGATCATTTCAGGGCTGTACACGGGTCACTGAAAGTCATCACCACGCACGTCTCCGTAATCTTCCTGAGCGGTGACAAAGCCTACAAAATGAAACGTGCGGTGAAATTTCCGTTTCTTGATTTTCGAACCCTTTCAGCCAGACGGGATGCCTGTGAAAAGGAACTTGAGATCAATCGCCGTACGGCCCCGACCCTCTATCTGGCCGTGACGCCTGTAACGTCCAGTGAAGACGGTTTCGAACTTGGCGGCGCGGGTAAGCCTGTTGAATGGCTGGTGGAAATGAACCGTTTTGATGAAGACACGCAGTTCGACCGGCTGGCCGCAATCGAGCGCGGTCTGCGGCGTCCGATCATTGAAGACCTTGCCGATGTGATCGCTGATTTTCATGCGCATGGGGAAATCAGCAATACCCGCGGTGGCTTTAACGGTATCCGCAAGATCGCCGAGAACAATGTGCAGTCGTTTGATATCTTGCCGGCAGGTTTGTTTGACGCCGATCTGGTAAAAACGGTAACGACTAAAACATTGCAGGATATCGATGCACTACAGGATGTGCTCGAGGCGCGTCGTCAGGCGGGAAAGGTGCGCGCCTGTCATGGTGATCTGCATCTCAGGAATATCTGTCTGGTAGGCGACAAGCCGACGCTATTCGACGCCATTGAATTTTCTCCAGATTTTTCGGAAATCGATGTTCTGTATGATCTGGCTTTTCTGCTGATGGATCTGGATTTCCACGGGCTTCGGCGATTGGCAGCATTTTTGCTCAACCGCTATCTCGATGTCGGAGCGGAAAGCGCCGATGCCTTTCGCGTGCTGCCGGTGTTTCTGTCCATGCGGGCACAGATCAGGGCGCACGTCGGTGCGGCCATTGCCGCCTCGCAAGACAATCCTGCGGACCGGGAGCGGGAAATGGAGGCGGCCGACCGATATCTGAAATGCGCACTGGGGTATCTGAATCCGTTACCTCCAAGACTGGTTGCGGTCGGCGGTTTGTCGGGATCGGGTAAATCCAGGCTGGCACGGGAAATTGCTTCGCATCTGGGGAATGCGCCCGGTGCCCGGGTTGTCCGGACGGACGTGGTTCGCAAACGGCTGAGCGGCATTCACCCGAACCAGAGCCTCGGTGCCGATGGTTATACCCCTGAAATGACGGAAAAAACCTATCAGCACTTTTTTGCCGAAGCGAAAGCGGCCATGGCTTCGGGGCAGTGCGCTGTACTGGATGCGGTATTTGCCAGTGCAGGGCACCGGGCCCGGGCTGAGGCGCTGGCAGTCGAGTGCGGGGTGCCGTTTCAGGGGCTGTGGGTTGATGCACCTGAAGAGGTGCGGGTGCATCGCGTCGAAACGCGCAAAAGAAATGTCTCTGACGTTACAACCGAAATTGCCCGTCAGCAGTCGGAATACCAACTGGGCGCGGTAAACTGGCCTGCAATCAGCAGTGCCGGGAAGAAGAAAGAGACGGTTCGCCAAGCACTAACGGTGCTGGGTCCATAATCGATTCTTTGCGATTCACGATGAAAAAGCGCATCATGGGTGCTAATAACTCGTGCAGAGAGGGAGTGGTATTTGATGGTCAATACGATCCTGTGCCCCTTGAGTGGCGCACCTGAAAACGAAGTCGTTCTCGACAAGGCCTATTCGGTCGCCAAGGACCTGAACAGCCACCTTGAAGTGCTTCATGTTGAGCCGGAAGCAAAAGAGTCCATCCCCCTGCTGGGTGAGGGCATGTCGGTTGCGATGGTCGAAGACATGATCAGCATGGCTGAAAAGGAAGCTTCGGAAAGGGCGGCCCGGGCGCGTAAACTATTCGATGACAGCGTCAAGCGGCATGGTGCCACCATCGCCGATAAACCGAATGGTGAGCGGGCCATGACGGTTGCGTGGCGGCATGAGCATGGCCGGGAAGATGAAGTGGTTGCCAGGCTTGGCCGTCTGAATGATCTCATCGTCGTCGCAAGACCCGGCGATTCCGACGATGTGCTGACGCCGATGACCCTGAATGCGGCAATATTTGAAAGCGGCCGTCCGGTACTGGTCGTGCCGCCCGGCGGCACGTTATCGACGCGCAAGCGCATAGCGATTTCCTGGAACGGCAGTGTGCAGTCAGCGCGCGCTGTTTCTCTGTCGATCCGGGTCCTGGAACAGGCCGATGCGGTGATGGTGCTGACCGCCGACAGTTTCCGGACGTCCGGTGCCCGGGGTCAGGAGCTTGCCAGTTATCTGGAATGGCACGGCATTGTTCCGGACACGAAAATCTTTGAAGCGCCGGCCGGCAGTGTCGGGCCCAGACTTCTGGAGGAATGCGATAAATTTGGCGCGGATCTGCTGATCAGCGGTGCGTATACGCATAGCCGGATGCGGCAACTTATCCTCGGTGGTGTTACCAAATATGTTCTCGGGCATTCGAAGTTACCGATGCTGATGGCGCATTAACGGCGATCATAACGGCGATTGAAGCCTGCCGATGATCCGCTAAGATACTGCGATAAGTATCAATCAGGGGTGACATCCATGTCTTTTAGAAAATTCGCAGTCATTAGTGCTGCGGCAATTGCCGTGCTTTTAGGCGCTTCGATGGCCGATGCAGAAACCCGCATTACCTATAAGTCTGCCAAGTCCACATCATCTTATTATCAAATGGCCGTGCAGATCGCCGAAGCGGTCAAGCGGGCAACCGGCGGCGATATGATCCTGACCATCGAAGAAAGTCAGGGGTCGGTCCAGAACGTCAAGGAAGCAGCCGTTCGGTCCGGGAACTACGTTTTTACGACGCCGCCGTCACTGGTCAAGCTGGCGCAGGGCGGCTTGAAGATGTTCGAGCCGAAAGAACCCAAGTTTGATGAAATCAGAGGGCTGTTTCCTATTCCTTCGCTGACGATGCATTTCGTCGTGCGGGCGGATTCCGGGATCAAGACCTTTGCCGACCTGGCCGGTAAATCTTATCTGATCGGCAAAGGAAGTTTTGGTGCCCGGGAAGCCGAAAAATATTTCGAGCTTTTCGGCATCAAGGATTCCGTGAAGCTGATTGACGTTGAATTGAATGCGGCTGTTGCTGCCATGAAGAACAAGCAGGTCGATGGTTTCGCGACCGCCGGATCCTATCCGGCACCTAACGTGATGGAAGCGGCGGCCGGCACGGCAATCAGCCTCATTTCCATGACGGAAGAACAGATACAGAAGACCAAGAGCACGAAGCTGGTCATTCCGGCCGGGACTTATCCGGGTGTTGATCAGGAAACGGTGACGACATCGTTGCCGGTCATGGCTTATACGACGACGGGCATGTCCGATGATGCCGCCTATACGCTGACCAAGGCATACTGGTCGGAAAAGGCGCGTATGGGGGCTGACAACAAATGGTGGTCGGGTGTCAATCCGGCCATGCTGGCACCAATGGTTGGCAAGCTGCATCCCGGTGCCCTCAAATATTATGCTGAAGCGGGCGTGAGCGTTCCTGACGCGTTGAAGTGACTTCGTGAACGGGCAGACGCCAGCCATGCCTGACGATACGTCTCGGGTCCGGGGAATGCTGATCCTCGGACTCGCCGGCGTTTCCGTGGCCTTTCATATCTATCTGATTTTTTCGGGGCTGATCCCCAATCTCATCAGCCGCCCATTGCATATGGCGCTGGCGCTGCCCTGGGTGTTCGTGTTCGCGAAATCCGGTCATCCGGTCGAACGGATTGTCGGTTATGTCATGGCCGCACTCGGGATTGCGATCTGTGCCTACATTGCAATCTTTGAAAACGCGCTTGGAGATCAATACGGGGCATTGCGGGGTCACTGGCAGATGTTCATGGCGGTCAGCCTGATCATCATCGTGCTTGAGATGGCCCGGCGTTCCATCAACTGGCCGTTGCCAATGGTCGCACTGATCGTTCTGGCGTACGGTGTTTTCGGCGAATACGTGCCGGGGGAATTCGGGCATCCGCCTTTACCGTTGGCCAGCCTGCTCGGCAACCTGACGATTGCCGAGGCAGGCTTCTGGGGGCCGCTGACCGGTGTTTCCGTCAATGTTGTCGCCGTTTTTGTGATCCTGGGGGCTGTTCTGAACGCCGGAGAGGCCGGTCAGGGATTCATGAACCTGGCGATTGCGGTGGCCGGGCGGTTGCGTGCCGGGGCGGCCAAGGTCTCGGTGCTGGCCTCTGCTCTGTTCGGTTCTCTGTCCGGGTCGGCGTCGGCCAATGTCGCATCGACCGGGGCGATCACATTGCCGGCGATGAAGCGGTTGGGTTACCCACCATCATTTGCAGCAGCCGTTGAAGCGGTCGCGTCGAGCGGCGGACAGATCATGCCGCCGCTGATGGGCGCCGGCGCCTTCGTCATGGTCGAATTGCTGGGTGTGCCTTACACCGACATCATGGCGGCAGCCCTGTTGCCTTCACTGTTATTCTTTTTCGCGGTCTGGGTCGGCGTCGATGCCTTTGCCCGCAAGACGGACCTGCGACCGATGGATGCCTCCGAACAGCCGGACCGCCGCACGTTGCTGATCACCGGCCTGTTCTTTGCCGTGCCTTTTGCCGTGCTGTTGGAGCGTTTGTTCATCGGCGGTTATACGCCGCAATACGCCTCAGCCGTGGCGATCAGCGTTTCCGTATTGCTGCTGGCCTTCAATGCCGAGGGCAAGTTCTCGATCCCGCGCTGGGCGCAGCGGTTTGGTGATGCACTGATTAATGCGGCAAGCCAGATCGCCATGGTTGCCTCGATCATTCTGTGCGCCGGTATCGTCATCGGCGTGCTGCAGATGACTGGGCTTGGCGTCAAGGTGACCTCGACCATCATATCGCTTTCGGGCGGTCAGTTGTGGGCAGCATTACTGCTGACAGCCCTGGCCTGTCTGATTCTGGGTATGGAAGTGCCGACTACGGCGGCCTATGTGATCTGTGTTTCGGTAACCGGCCCGGCGTTGCAGGAACTGGGCCTGCCATTGCTGCATGCGCATCTGTTCGTGTTCTGGTTCGCGCTGTTATCGACAATCACGCCACCGGTCTGCGGCACGGTCTTTATTGCCGCAGGCATGGCCGGGGCACCGTGGCTCAAGGTTGCCGGGGTCGCCATGCGACTGGGTCTCGGGCTTTATCTGATTCCGCTCGCCTTTGTTGCCAATCCGGCACTGGTTTCGCTCAAGGACTCACCCATGCTGGCGGTGCTGGCGATGGTGAAAATCGGCGTTGCGCTGTGGCTGCTCAGCCTTGCCGTCATCGCCGACCGCCCGATCTGGCAGCGGGTGCTGGCAGGCGCAGGTGGGTTGGCCTTGATGTTTCTGCTGCCGGTAACAGCCAATTAGGCTTTGGCTTTCCTGTTGACGATATGCGCCATATAGGCTTCAGGCTCGCTCCCTTTATAGGACGAAGCAAACGTCTCCATGCTGGCCGTGATGGCCTGATCCAGGGGCAGGCTGTCCCAGTCTTTCAACAGTCTCTTTTGCGTGCGCACCGCTTCCGGTGCCGACGCCAGAATGGAGGCGAGCGCTTCATCGACGGCATTGTCGAGTTGTTCGGGGGCAACCAGTTTTTCAACAAACCCCCAGTCGTAAGCCGTCCGGGCATCGATCACGTCTCCCGACAAAACAAGCCATCCGGCCCGGCCTCGCCCCATGATGCGTGGCAGCATTGCCGCCTGAATAACGGATGGAATGCCGACCCGGACTTCCGGCATGCAGAAGCTGGCGTTATCCGAGGCAATGCGCAGATCGCAGGCAGCGGCCATTTCCATGGCCCCACCGATGCAGGCACCCTGAATACGGCAGATCACCGGCACCGGCAGGTCGAACACTGCCTGAATGGCGCGGCGCAGGTTGTCGATAAAGCCGAAAGCCGTGGATTGGTCGAGCGCCGACAGCTCCGTAATGTCGGCACCGGCGGAAAATGCCCTTGCGCCGGCGCTGCAGAGGACAACGGCTCTCAGTGTTTTATCGAGGGCGAGTTCGCTGGCGGCGTCGGCGATGCCGTTGACGGTTGCGGTGTTCAGGGCATTGCGCTTTTCATCGCGCTCAATGGCGATGGTGGCCACGCCCGCGGCAGAAACGTTTACGCTCACACTCATTCGGATATTCCCTTGTGTTTGTTATTGAGGCCACAACCAGGCCGCACCGCGAACCCCGGAGCTGTCACCATGCAGGTTTTTGACGCATGGCGTGACACAGTCGTCGGAAAATACATAGTTCCCGAGAGACTTTGGCAGGTCGCGATAGAGGCTGTCCAGATTCGACAACCCGCCGCCGAAGACGATG
>JBBDOA010000036.1:0-36891 GCA_040877275.1 Rhodospirillales bacterium
TTCCCGAAAGTGGTTGCCCCGAACAATGATGGGAACTTCGAATCCACCACACTAGGGCCTGTGGACATATAGCACGCAAGCCGTGATGGGAGCGAGAATGGTCGGCTGGAAGGAAAGACGCGAAGCGCGTATCGGCAATACGGTCGCGCGGTATATGTCCACAGGCCCTAGATGAGAAGATTTCTGGCCGGACTGCTTGTTGTGCTGCTCACCTTGAGCGCCTGCGGCCCCTTGCCACGACCGTTCGGGCGCAGCGATGAAGCGGCCGAAAGCGCACTTGCGCAGAATATTTACTTTGAAGGGGTTGAATTGCTGCCGCTGACCGGGACAACCCCGCCGATGGGCAAGCTGCTTGCCGAGGCGGTCATCAAGCGTCTTGAAAAGGATTATGAAATTCCAGCCGCGATGGGTGGGCTTGACCGCAGCCGGTTCGTGCTGAGCGGGCACGTCATTGACAATGAGGGGAACAGGGATGCTCGCTCCCTGATCAGCATCGACTGGCAGTTAGCGGTCCGTGGTGGTGATGTGATCTCGGCATTTACCGAGGATGTTAAAACCGACCGCACCGCATGGGATTACGGCTCGGCACCCCTGATCAACCAGATTGGCATTGATATCTCGACCCGGGTCGCGAAGCTGATCCTTGGCGACCGTTTCGGCAAGGCCGGTGAGGACAAGACGCTTGGCCGCAGCGGCATTTACATCGGCGCGGTCAGTGGCGCACCCGGTGACGGCAATTCTGCACTGCGCCGGGCCATCGCCGTGGCTCTGGGCGGCGGCGGCGTGCGTATCATGGCTGATGCTGAAAAGGCCTTGTTCAAACTGAACGCCAGCGTCGAGATGGGCAAGCCTGAAAATGGCGCACAATCGATCCGTATCCTCTGGCTGGTCACGGACGTTGATGGCAAGACGCTGGGCCGGATCGAACAGGCCAATGCTGTCGCTGCCGGCAGTCTGGATCAGCGTTGGGGGCAGACCGCCGCTTTCGTTGCGGCGGCGGCGCTGGAAGGCATTATTCTCGCCGTCGAACGCAACGATCCGACCAAGCTGCGCGTCCCCGATCTGGGCAGCGGCAGCCGTCGTCCGGCGCTTTCGCCGTCCATGCCGCCGGGTCCGGATTTGCCGCAGGTACCGGGCCGAGCACCGCCGCCGCCAGGATAGGGTTGCCGGCTGATACACTGTTTTTACTGAAACAGACCGCTGGTACTGATAGATTCACCCTGTGGCGACATGGGTCTCGATACATGGAAACTTGTGGCGGTCGGGTGGTTCTGCCCGACGCGTCCGCATTGGCGTGTATATGTTGCTGAGCTTCATTTTCTTGCTGGGTGGGTGCGCCGGGACCGGGACTGTCGGGGCCCCCGGGACGACCATGCCGGGCAGCGAATCGACCGCCCGCAGCGAGGCGATGACGGGCGTTATCTTCGTCGTGCCCCTCGAAGGCGCACCGGCGAAGACCGGTCTGATCATGGCCGATGCCATTGCCGCTGAAATCCGAGACAGCAATCATCCGGCGATTCTGGCGTATGAGCCCAACCAGGCCGGGGCCTCGGTGGTCGGCAAGGTGATCACCGCAGATACCCGGGGCGAAGTTGTCTGGCTCGGCATTGAATGGGCGATCAGGGCCCCATATGGCACCCATGTGGCAACGTATCGCCAGAACGTCGTCATTGATACCGGGATGTGGATGAGCGCCGCTCCGGAGGCCATCAATCTACTGATCGGTGATGCCGCGCCGAAACTGGCGGAAATGGTCACCGCCAATGTCGGCCCGCCGGTTCTTTCGGCCATGCATCATGCGGCAGACACGCCGAAGGCGGCACCTGTTCTGACGCCGCCGGCAGAATCACAATCATTGGCAGCGGCACCCGCAGCAACTCCGGCCCCGCCCTCGCCGGTAACCCTGAATCCACCGACACCACCGGCTGCGGCTTCTGTTCAGCCGTTGGGCCGTATTGCGGATGCCACCAATGGTCAGGTCACGCACCCGGCCGGATCGCCGCTGGCATCTGTCCCGGAGACGCCGGGCGTGGAAGCAGCGGCGTCGGCACCGGCTCAGGAATCGCTGGCCGAGCCGACCGGGCTGCCATCGCTTTTACAGCCTCCGCCGGGGGTATCCTCTGGTTCATCTTCCGGCCCGCCGCGGGCATTGACGCCCGGTACTGCATCCGCGACACCGCCGGCGGCGACAAAATCCGATGCTTCATCCGGCGGTATTCTCGATTCTCTGGTGCCGAACATGGATACCAGGGAGCGTCAGCCCGACGATGCCCGACCCGCCAATCCGGCCAGCACCACCTTTGCCAAGGTCCGCTGGGGCCAGCCGTCGTTTCTGATCAAGCCGGTGCAGGGGGCACCCGGAAACGGTAACGAAGCGCTGACGGCGGCTCTGAAATCGGCGCTCAGGGACCGCGATCTGACGATTTCCGAAGACCCGCGACAGGCCGGTTTCGTCATCCAGGGTGTGGTTGATACCGGTGATCCGGTCAACGGGCGTCAATATGTGCGGATCATCTGGCAGGTCAGCACGGTAACCGGTGAAGAGGTCGGCAAGGCGGTGCAGGAAAATACCGTCGTCGCCGACAGCCTGAACGGCGAATGGGGGCACGTTGCCGAGGTTGTCTCACATGCCGCAGTCAAGGGAATCAAGGACCTGTTCGGTGAAGCCGATGACCGGCTGACCAGCCGCGAACCGCTGCCCGAATTCCCGGATATCAAGCTGCCCAGGGTGCCGGGCCGGGCACCGCCGCCGCCGGCCTCCTATTAACGGTTTTAGGCGGCTGTCACTAATCGGCCATCAAAGCGTTTACAGGGCGTGATCAGGTTGATATGTTCCGCGCGCTTTTCCGGGGCTCAGGTGAAACATATGAAAATTATTGCTTGCAACAGCAATCGACCGCTTGCAGAGGCGATTTCCGCCTATGTCAACCTGCCGTTGACCAAAGCCAGCATACGCCGCTTCTCGGATATGGAGATCTTCGTCGAGATTGAGGAAAACATGCGTGGCGAGGATGTTTTCGTCGTGCAGTCGACGTCGTATCCGGCGAACGATAACCTGATGGAACTGCTGGTCACCCTGGATGCGCTCCGCCGCGCTTCGGCGCGCCGGGTCACGGCAGTGATCCCCTATTTCGGCTATGCCCGCCAGGATCGGAAATCCGGTCCCAGAACACCGATTTCAGCCAAACTGGTCGCCAATCTGATCACCGAAGCCGGTGCCGACCGGGTTCTGACCATGGACCTGCACGCCGGCCAGATTCAGGGCTTTTTCGACATTCCGACCGACAATCTTTATGCCGAACCGGTGTTGTGTGAGCATATTCAGAACGAATCCAACGGCCATACTGAAAAACTGGTTATCGTATCACCGGACGTCGGCGGCGTGGTGCGTGCCCGCGGTCTGGCCAAGCGGTTGAATGCTGATCTGGCAATCATCGACAAGCGCCGCGAACGCGCCGGCGTATCGGAAGTCATGAACATCATCGGCGATGCCCGGGACCGGGACTGCATCCTTGTCGACGACATTGTCGACAGTGCCGGCACGCTCTGCAATGCGGCGGTTGCCCTGATGGAACAGGGCGCGACCTCGGTCTCGGCAATCGTGACACACGGTGTGCTGTCCGGCGGTGCCGTGGCCCGTGTCACATCGTCACCGATGAAAAAACTGCTGATCACCGACAGCATCCAGGCAACCGAAGCGGTTCGTGTTGCCCAGAATATTCACCAGTTGACGGTCGCGCCCCTGATCGGCGAGGCCATTAAACGGATCTCTCAGGAAAGCTCGGTTTCGTCGCTTTTCGATTGATCCCAGGAATTCCGGCCCAATGGTTGGGCCGGTAACGTGGACGGACACCCCTGGAGGCCGTCTGCAAATTGAGCAAGGAGACTGACAATGGCTCAAGCCCATCCACTGAAAGCGGAACTCCGCGAACGTGCCGGCAAGGGGGCCGCTCGTGCTGTCCGCCGCGCCGGTCGCGTACCTGGCGTTATTTACGGTAACAAACAGGAACCGGTCCTGATTTCCCTTGATCCGGTCGATCTGAACAAGGAATACCACAAGCCGGGCTTCTTTGCGCACGTCTACGAAGTCGCCGTCGGCGGCGAAACCTACAAGGTGTTGGCGCGTGATCTGCAAACGCACCCTGTCATGGACATGCCCATTCATATCGATTTCATGCGCTTCAGCGCCAAGACCCGTCTGGCTGTTGAAGTCGTTGTCGACTTCATCAACGAAGACAAGTGCCCGGGACTTCGCGCAGGCGGTGTGCTCAACGTGGTCCGCCACGAGGTTGAACTGCGCTGTTCGCCGGACAACATCCCGGAATCACTGATTGCCGATCTGAGCGGACTGGAAATCGGCGATTCGCTGCATATCAGTGCGATCACCCTGCCTGAAGGCGTCGAGGCGACGATCACCGACCGCGACTTCACGATCGCGACGATCGCCGCGCCGACGGTCTTCACCGAAATTGAAGAGAGTGACGACGAAGCTGAAGACGACGCAGACGATAAAGACGACGACAAGGACGAGGATTAATCCCGGGGTTCTCCCAGGAGGAGGTTTCTCATGTTTCTTGTTGTCGGGCTTGGCAATCCGGGTCAGGCCTATGCTGACAATCGGCATAATATCGGGTTCATGGCGGCGGACGAAATCGTCCGCCGCCATGGCTTTTCGCCCTGGCGCACAAAGTTTCAGGGCGAGATATCTGAAGGCTCGGTCGGTGCGCACAAGGTTCTGGTGCTGAAGCCGATGACTTTCATGAATCTGTCCGGCAATGCGGTGCTGGCATCGGCATCGTTTTACAAGATCGCACCGACGGACATCATCGTCTTTCACGACGAGATCGATCTGGCGCCCGGCAAACTCAGGGTCAAGCGGGGTGGGGGCCATGCCGGTCACAACGGCCTGCGCTCGATCCATGCCGGGATCGGTGCCGATTACGCCCGTGTCCGAATGGGTGTCGGTCATCCGGGCGACAAGGATCTGGTGAAGAGCTATGTTCTGAAGGGTTTTGCCAAAGCCGATGACGCCTGGCTGGATCCGATGCTGGACGGCTGCGCTGAAAATCTGAATTTTGTGCTCGAAGGCGATGATCCGTCCTTCATGAGCCGGGTTGCGCATCGCATCAGCCCGAACCGACCGAATGCACCCCGCCCGGAAACGGGCCCTGACGATGCTTCAAAAAAATAGGACCGGGTATCGTTAAAAAACTGACACTGGAATCGTACGGCTATTAAGATGGCTATAACTTGTCATATTGCTCACGCTCTTGATGTGATGTTTGAAGAGAAAGATTTTTCAAGAGTCTTCGAATATGAGCATAAAGATTTTTTTATTCTCTCTGATTATAGTGGGACCACAAAAAAGAAAGGCTACAGGACATATGCATTTCTCATCTTCCAGCCTTACGCGGAAAATTGCTTTTTTAGGAACCAAAAACTTATTAGGGCAGATTTTCTAGGCGACGGTCGACGTATTGCATTTAAGGGTTTGAATGACCGCAACAAGATAAATGCGTTGATACCCTTGTTGGCGACTTACAACCAAATTTCTGGATGCCTCATATCAATCAGCGTCTCAAATGCAGTAATGTTTAGGCAGGAAGGTGCGGTTTCAGAGAAAATCGAAACATGGAAGCCGAAAATTCGTGGGCGACTGTTAGATATTTCAGATTTCTGTGCTTACTTGATAAAGAAGTGTTTCAATAAAGAAGAGCGAATATTTT
Organism: Rhodospirillales bacterium; assembly: GCA_040877275.1. GTDB lineage: Bacteria > Pseudomonadota > Alphaproteobacteria > Rhodospirillales > Casp-alpha2 > UBA4479. The sequence goes on from JBBDOA010000036.1 coordinate 5,727, forward strand.
GGATCACAGACTTAGACGATATCGCTCAAAATCATAGGCAGGTCGAAGCACTTGAACTAATTTTGACGGATAGTCTTACTGATTTAGGTGTTTCAGAACCAACGATCCATGTACACACAAGCGAGTCAGATGATCCTGAAAATCGTCGAATAGAGGACGTTCTTTCTGTTTGTGACTTGGTTGCTGGCGCTATGTCTGAGGTTGTAAGTGTTACGCCTATACCAAAGATTGACATGTTTGTTGATCATGGTCCGAGTGGTTTAAGTTGGAAATCAAACCTTATTTCTTCTTGGCTTGTTTCAGAAAGTAACCTTATCAAGTTCCCGCATGTAATTATTTCACATGACACGTCGTTACCGGGGGATGCGCGTGTCACGTCCTTACACCCAAGTAATTCCAATCCCTTTGAAAACTAGCAAAAGAATTTTTTGGGAGAATATGAAATGGGATTTAACTGCGGCATCGTTGGTCTGCCCAATGTCGGTAAATCGACGCTGTTCAATGCGCTGACCCAGACCGCGCAGGCGGAAGCGGCAAACTTTCCGTTTTGCACCATCGAGCCGAACACGGGCCGGGTTTCCGTCCCCGATGCGAGGCTCGAAGCGATTACAAAAATAGCACGACCGCAAAAGACGGTGCCGACCAGCCTTGAGTTTGTCGATATTGCAGGCCTGGTGCGCGGGGCATCGAAAGGCGAAGGTCTCGGCAACAAGTTTTTGGCCAACATCCGCGAAGTCGATGCGATCTGCCATGTGCTGCGTTGCTTCGAAGACGGGAACATCACCCACGTTGAAAATAGAATTGATCCGATCGCCGATGCCGAGACGGTAGAAACGGAACTGATGCTGGCCGATATGGAAAGTCTGGAAAAGCGCGAGATTCCCCTGACCAAGCGCATCCGCGGCGGGGACAAGGAAGCGGTGAAGGAACTGAATCTCTGCACACGGGCGCTTGAGCTGCTGCGTGCCGGCAAGCCGGCGCGGATGCTCGACGTTGCCGAAGACGAGAAAAAAGCGTTCCGCATGCTGCAGCTGCTGACCGGCAAGCCGGTCCTTTATATCTGCAATGTCGAGGAAGATGCCGCCCGTGACGGCAACGCGCAATCGGCCCGGGTGTTCGAGAAAGCCGCCGCCGAGGGAGCCGAAGCTGTCGTCATCTCGGCCAGGATCGAGGAAGAGATTGCACAGTTGATCTCGGCCGAGGAAAAAGCGGAATTTCTGGAAACACTGGGCCTTGAAGAGACCGGCCTGGCCCGGGTCATTCAGGCCGGCTACCGGCTGCTGAACCTGATCACGTTCTTCACCCAGGGGCCGAAGGAAGTGCGCGCCTGGACCGTGCGTAACGGTGCCAAGGCACCGGAAGCGGCAGGCGCGATCCATAGCGATTTCCAGCGCGGCTTTATCCGCGCCGAAACCATCGCCTATGACGATTTCATCACGCTCGGTGGTGAACAGGCCTGCAAGGACGCCGGCAAGGTCCGCCAGGAAGGCAAGGAATACCTGACCCGGGACGGCGATCTGATGCTGTTCAAGTTCAACGTCTAGGTGCACCCCTCTCCCTGACTTTCTCCCGTGCGAGGGGGTGGCGCAAAGCGCCGGGTAAGGGGGAAATCAACAGTTGGAGAGATAGATGCTTTGGCTTTTCATGTTCGCTGCCATCGCCCTTGAAGTGACGGCAACCATTTCGCTGAAGCTGTCCGCAGGTTTCACGAAACCGCTGTTCGTTGCCATCACCATCGTCGGATACGTGGCCAGCTTCACTTGCCTTGGCATGGCTTTGAAGGGATTGCCGGTATCGACCGTATATGCAATCTGGGCCGGGTTCGGCACGGCGCTGGTTGCAATCATCGGCATGGTGTTCCTGTCGGAGACCGCAAACATGATCAAATTCGCCAGCATCGCCCTGATCGTGCTTGGTGTGATCGGTCTGCATCTGGCCGAGCGAACAGTCTAATGGGTGTCTTCCGGCACCTGGCTGCGCCGGGTTACGATATAAAGTGCGGCGGGTAGCATAATGGCGCCGATCAGTGCCGGTACCCGCCAGTCTTCAGCGACCCAGACCGCGACATAAACAAAACTCAGCGACATCACGATCACGGCGAGGACTTTGCCGCGCACCGGGATGACGCCGTGTTGATGCCAGTTGCGGACCGGTGGGCCGAACGTCGGATGCAGCCAGAGCCAGCGCTGGAACCGTGTCGAGCTGCGCTGGAATGCCCACAGCGCCGCGATCAGAAATACCGTGGTCGGCAACACCGGCACGAAGATACCGACGATGCCGATGCCGATCAGCAGCCAGCCGGCCCCGATCAGCAACCAGCGCACCCAGGCCTGCCGGGCAACGACCGGGGGCGGGATGTCGGGATTTGTGTCGTCGTCGGCTTTGCTCGGTTGCATGGGATAGAGCATAATCAAGGCCGACCATAAACGCGAGTGCGACAAGGCCAGACCATACGGATGATCCCTGAACAATTGCCATACGGAACAGAAATCGGTGAAGACGGCATCTGGCGTCAGATCCTGACGCGCATCCCCGGACCCGGACGCCGACCGGCACTGTTTCTTGACCGCGACGGTGTTGTCGTCGACGAAGTGCATTATCTGCATAAAATTCAGGATATGAAATTGTCAGTGGGGGCGGCGGCGCTCGTCCGTCGCGCCAACGCGCTCAACATACCTTGCATCATCGTCACCAATCAGGCCGGCATCGGTCGGGGTATCTTTGACTGGCAGGCGTTTATCGCCGTGCAGGATGCCATGCTGGATGCGCTGGCCGGTGAGGGGGCTTATGTGAATGCCGTTTATGCCTGTCCGCACATTGCCGGTGGCAAGGCCCCTTATGGTGACGCTGATCATCCGGCCCGAAAGCCGGGTCCGGGCATGCTGCTCTCTGCCGCCGATATGCTGCCGATTGATCTGCAGGGATCATGGATTATCGGGGATCGTGCCACGGATATCGAGGCCGCCCGACGGGCCGGGTGTGCCGGCGGCGTGCATGTGCTGGCCGGGCACGGCGCAGAGAAGGGCGAACGGACCCGGGCAATGGGACTGCGCACGCCCGGCTTCGATGTGCAAGGGGCCAGAGACATTGTGGATGCGGGCGACATGATCCCGCTTTTTGAGGGAGATATCGGGACATGAACTTATGAGCATGCGTGCGGATATTGTGATCGACAACGCCGTCGTCATCGACGGTACGGGTGCGCCGGGATTCCGGGGTGGCGTGGCGATCAGTGCCGAGCGGATCACCGCGGTCGGCGACGTATCAGGTATCAAGGCTGACCAGCGGATCGATGCCGCAGGCCAGGTCGTGGCGCCCGGATTTATTGACTGCCATACTCATGATGACCGGGTTCTGCTGGATGATCCGACCATGGCCTGCAAGGTAAGCCAGGGCGTGACGACGGTTGTCGCCGGGAATTGCGGGGTCAGCCTCGCGCCCTTTCTGCCCGCGGATGACTGGGAGATGCCGGTGCCGATGGCGCTGCTCGGTAACAAAAGCCAGTACCGCTTTCCGGCCTTCACAGATTACGCAAAAGCCTTCGGAAAAGCGCCCCCTGCGGTCAATGCTGCAATGCTGTGCGGCCACAATACGCTCCGCGCTGAAGCGATGCAGGGTGATGTCGGACGCGCCGCTGACGATAGCGAAATCGCCCGTATGCGGGCACGGGTCCGCGAAACCATGCAGGCCGGTGCCATTGGCATCAGTTCCGGGCTGATGTACCCGTCTGGCTTCAATGCCCCGACGGCGGAAGTCGCCGCTTTGGCGGAAGAAGCCGGAAAGTTCGGCGGACTTTATGCAACGCATCTCAGGGACGAAGCGGAGAAGCTGATTCCGTCTATCGAGGAAGCCGCCGAGATCGGGCGTGCCGGCGGTGTCGCCGTGGTGCTGTCGCATCACAAGGTGACGGGCAAGGACAACTGGGGCGGGACCAGGCTGTCCCTGAAAAAAATTGAGCAACTGGCCGAAGGGCAGACGATTCACTTCGACGTATATCCTTATATCGCCAGTGCTACGGCCTTGATGATTGATCGCATTTCGGTTGCCGAGAAAGTTCTGATCGTGGCGTCCGACAAACACCCGCGCACGGCCGGCTGGTATCTCAAGGATATCGCCGAGGAATGGGGCATGACGGAAACGCAAGCGGCGGAAGAACTGATACCGGCGCAGGCGATCTATTTCGCCATGCACGAGGATGATGTCCGCCGGGTGCTGATGCATCCCCGCGCCATGATCGGCTCCGACGGCATCCCCGGCACCGACGCGCCGCACCCGCGGCTGTGGGGCACGTTTCCGCGCGTGCTCGGCTATTACGCCAGACAGGAAGGACTGTTTTCGCTGGAAGCGGCCGTCCACAAGATGACCGGACACACGGCCGCCGTTTTCGGCTTCAGGGAGAGGGGCGTGCTCCGGGCCGGGGCCTATGCCGATATCACCGTGTTTGATCCCGTGACAGTGCTCGACCGCGCCACCTTCGAGAAGCCGACGACGCCGGCTGACGGGATTACGCATGTTGTGGTCGGCGGCGATCTTGTCTTTGAGGGCGGCCGGCAGACAGCGGCGCGTCCGGGGCGGCTTGTTGGCCGGGAAAGTACGGCATAGTTTTTCAGCGGGGGTGTTTCAATTCAGCTTCTGCTGTCCATCCGGATCGACAAGGCGCCGGATTTTCCGGATGCCATCTTTGCCGACGAGCGTGCGACGATCCAGATTCTCAACAACCTGATCTCGAATGCGGCAAAGTTCAGTGATGACGGCGCCGAGATAAGGATCAGCTGGAGCCGGCCGGATGGATATCGAAAGTGAAATCGGGCAAGGCACGCGCGTGACCATGATCTGGCCGGCCGGCGCTGACGGACAACCTGTGCCTTCCACTGCTTAAAAACGCGTTACCCTGCCGCATCATTCAAGGGTTTCCATCAGGCGAATCATCAGCCGACAGCGTTCGACCAGGCTCGAATAATAAATGAACTCGTCTTTGGCGTGCGCACCGTGGCCGTCGGCACCAAGGCCGTCCAGGGTCGGAATGCCCAGCGCTGCGGTGAAATTACCGTCTGACCCGCCTCCGGTTTTCAGATCCTCAAGCTCGAAGCCGATTTCGGCGGCGCAGGCCCTGGCGTGCTCGAACAGTTTGGTGATGCCGTCGAATTTGTCATACGGCGGGCGGTCGATGCCGCCTTCGACGGAGATGATGCAATCCTTGTCTTCGGGCTCAAGCCCCTCGACGAAAGCCATGACCTTATGTGCGGCGTCCATGTCGGGGATGCGGATATCGACGCTGATCGTACAGTCTTCCGGGATCACGTTGGTCAGTGTGCCGCCGGAAATGATGCCGACCGAACAGGTCTGGCTCCTGGCGTAATCGGTCAGCGCCTCAAGCTTGAGGATGATGTGCGCCATTTCGCGGATGGCCGAGCGGCCGTCCATATGCCGGGCACCGGCGTGCGCCGAGATTCCTTTGACCTTGATTTCATACTGCAGACGGCCGTTGCGCGCGGTGACGATCTTGCCGCCTTCGCGGGCCGGTTCGGTCACCAGCACGTATTTATTCTTTTTGCCTTCCTCGGCAATCATCGCCTTAGACGTTGGCGAGCCGATTTCCTCTTCGGGAATGAACATGAAGGTTACCGGCAGCGGCGTCTGCTTGCCTTCCCGGATCAGGTGCCGCATCGCATGCAGGGCGATATAGGCACCGGCCTTCATGTCATAGATGCCGGGGCCATAAACCTTGTCGCCTTCACGGCGGATCGGGTTCTTGGTTTCCTTCATGCCGATCGGATGCACCGTATCGAGGTGCGAGAGCACAAGGATACCCGGCCCGTCACCACCCCACGAGGTGCGGCATTTGAGGATGTCGCCGAAACCGTCGCGACCGGGCGTGCGGTCGATACCAAGGCCCATGGTTTCGGCTTCGCTCTCGACCTGATTGACCATGCCGTTGACGGCTTCGCCGTCATGGCTGGGGCTTTCGATGTCGACCCAACTGATGACACCGGCCAGAATTTCATCGGCGTCAAGTTCAGGCAGGTTACTGTTGGCTTTTTTCATCGTTTCCCCCTTGGATAATCATGATATTTTAACGTAATGTCCGGCCCTGCCGGTTCAAGGATTATCATGAGCAAACAGCAGGGAGCACCGATAATGTCCGTGATCGACGGGTTGAAACTCAGACAGGCCGTCGCTGCGGATGTCGCGGGCATCGTCCGGTTGCTGGCCGACGATCCGCTCGGTGCGAAACGTGAAAAGCCCGGCGATCCGGCCTATGACACGGCCTTCGCGGCCATCGACGCCGATCCCAATAACGAGCTTTGGGTGATCGAAGGGGCAAATGGGCGGGTGCTGGGTGTCCTGCAACTGACCTTCATTCCGGGCATCACGCATACCGCCGGCACGCGGGCGCAGATCGAAGGGGTGCGCGTTGCTGACGAGCTGACCGGACAGGGCGTCGGCCGCTGGTTCTTCAAACAGATGATTGACCGTGCGCGCACGAAGGGTGCCAGGCTGGTACAACTGACGTCCGACAAATCACGCTCGGATGCGATCCGGTTCTATGAAAGCCTGGGATTTACGGCTACCCATGAAGGCTTCAAGCTGAAGTTTGATTGAGGATACTGTCATTAACTCTGTTTATGAGTTGCTCCCTTCGTCGCCAAAAATACCATCTCCGTCATCCCGGGCGCGACCCGGGACCCATGGCCGGATCACACCAAGCCCAACGATGGGCCCCGGATCGAGTCCGGGGTGACGCCTGTTAAAGATCGCACATTCGTCCTGAACCTGATTCAGGACCGATAACGGCCGCTCACCCGGCGCAACTCTTGTAACTCTTCCAGAGGGAAAGAGGTCATTTCACGGGCAGCTTCAGGTGATACGATTTCGGCCGGGTCAGGCTCTGATAGCCGAGGCTTGAAAGCGCTGCACCACGCCCGGTGTCCTTGCAGCCGGTCCAGCACAGGCCCGGATCAAGATAATCGGCGCGGTTCATGAACACGGTGCCGGTCTCGATGCGTCTGCCGATGGCGGCGGCGCGGTCCACATCGGCGGTCCACAGCGACGCGGTCAGGCCGAATTCGCTGTCGTTCATCAGGCGGATGGCGTCGTCGTCGTTTTCGACCTTCATGATGCCGACCACGGGGCCGAAACTTTCGTCGCGCATGACGCGCATGTCGTGCGTCACGTTGCTCAGAATTTGCGGCATCAGATAGGCACCGCCGTCGTCTTCGGGAAACAACTTCGGATCGATCAGCGCCGTCGCCCCGGCGGCAATCGCTTCGGCGGTCTGGGCGCGGACCTCGGCGGCGAAGCGGACGTTGGCCATGGGGCCGAGGGTTGTCGCTTCATCAAGCGGATTGCCGAGCCTGTAGCCGTTAACGATGGCGACGGCTTTCTCGACGAAGGCATCATACAGCGACGCGGTGACGTAAATCCGCTCAATGCCGCAACAGCACTGTCCGGCATTGAACATCGCGCCGTCGATCAGGGTGTCGACGGCGGCGTCGAGATCGGCGTCTTCCATCACGTAGCCCGGATCCTTGCCACCCAGTTCCAGCCCGACACCGGTAAAGGTTCCGGCAGCGGCGTGCTCGATGGCGCGGCCGCCACCGACAGAGCCGGTGAAATTGACGAAGCCGAACGATCTGGCGGCAATCAGCGCCGCCGTGGTGTCGTGATCCAGAAACAGATTCTGGAAGACGTCCGCCGGGACGCCGGCCTCGGTGAAGGCGCGAACCATGCGCTCACCAACCAGCAGGGTCTGCGTCGAATGCTTGAGGATCACGGTGTTGCCGGCAATCAGGGCCGGGGCGACGGTGTTGATAGCCGTCATGTAGGGGTAGTTCCAGGGCGCGATGATCAGCACGACGCCGACCGGCTCGCGCTCGATACGGCGCTGAAAGGCCGGGCTGTCCTCGATGACGAGCGGCTTGAGGGCATCGCCCGCAATATCGGCCATGTAGGATGCGCGCTCGTTGACACCGCGAAACTCGCCGCCGTAACGGATCGGGCGGCCCATCATGTGCGCCAGTTCCGGCACCACCTCGTCGGTCATTTCGCCCAGTCTGGCGACCCCGGCCCGGACCAGCCTGATCCTGTCTGAAAGCGGCATCGCCGCCCACGCAACCCCGGCCTCTTTCGCCCTGGCAACGGCGCTGAAGGCGTCGTCCTTGCTGGCTACCGGGCGTTCGGCAAAAACCGAACCGTCAATCGGGGAAATGCATTTCAGGAGTTTGCTCATCGGGGCAGCCTTTGCTTGGAGTGATGACGGGTGCGACAAGCGCCATTCTTAGGACGCCACAGGCGCAACGTAAATACCCCCGGCCCGGAGACCAGGGGTATTTTCCGGCTTTGTGATAACCATCAGCCGTAGCGGTATGGACGCCCGGCTTTCGTCATGTCGGCGTTGTATTTCTTGAAGATGTCGACGACCTTTTTCTTGGTCGGCGATTCTGCCGCAATCTCGTCCCAGAATTTGATCGCCGCAGCTTCGACGGTTGCCCATTCCTTGTCGGGGATCGTTGTCAGTTTCATCTTGGTGCCGTCAACGCGCAGCGATGCTTCACCGCCCCAGTACCACCATTGCCGGTAATAATGGGAGCTGTCGAAGGTGAGCCTCAGCAGTTCCTTGAGGTTATCCGGCACCTTGTTCCAGCTGTCCATGTTGGCGAAGAACGAGCCCGCCCAGGCACCGGAAATGTTGTTGGTCAGGAAGTAATTGGTCACGTCGGCCCAGCCCACCGTGTAATCCTCGGTGATGCCCGACCAGGCGATACCGTCCAGCTCGCCGGTCTGTACCGCAACCTGGATATCTTCCCACGGCAACGTCACCGGGACGACTCCGAACTGCGCCATGAAGCGACCCGCCGTCGGAAACGTGAAGACCCGTTTGCCTTTCAGATCGGCCAGACTGTTGATCGGTTCCTTGGTGGCGAAATGGCACGGGTCCCATGCGCCGGCCGAGATGTGCTTGACGCCGACTTTCTCATACTCGGCGGCCCATATTTCGTTCAGGCCGTACTGGTTGAACAGCACCGGCACGTCCAGCGAATACCGGCTGGCGAACGGGAAGTAGCCGCCGAACACGGTCACTTCCGTCGGCGAGGCCATGGAATCGTCATCCGATTGCACGGCGTCGATGGTCCCGGCCTGCATGGCGCGGAACAATTCGCCCGTCGGTACCAGCTGATCGGCGAAGAACAGCTCGATCTCCATCTGGCCTTTGGCGACCTTGTTGAAGCTGTCGATGGCCGGTTTGATCACGTGTTCGGCCAGCGCCGCACCGGCATAGGTCTGCATCCGCCATTTGATCGGTGCCTGCGCATGAATTGCCGGCGACGCGATTGCGGCGGCACCGGCGACACCGGCGGCGGCACCGGCTTTCAGAAAATTACGCCTTGTGGTCATCATCCTCTCCTTATGTATCTGTTTGGTTGTTCAGACATTCAGGATTTCCCCTGCCCGTATGCTCCGTTGCGGCGTTCTGCCGGTTGTTATTTTCCGTAAACCTGATCCGGTAGCCACAGCGCGATTTCCGGAAAGGCGATAATCAGCGCCAGGGCCAGAACCATCACCAGCACGAATGGCACGATTGAGCTGTAGATATCGCGGATGCCGATTTCCGGTGGTGCCATGGCGCGCATCAGAAACAGATTATAGCCGAATGGCGGCGTCATGTAGGCAATTTGCGTGGTGATTGTATACAGCACGCCGTACCATACCAGATCAAAGCCCAGCGCCGCGACCAGCGGCACGTAAAGCGGCGCGACGATGACCAGCATCGCGGTGTCGTCCAGGAACGTGCCCATAACCAGAAATGACAACTGCATCAGGATCAGGATCATCAGCGGGCTCAGCCCCAACTGATCGGTGAACAGATGATCGATGGCCTTGACCGCACCCAGACCGTCGAACACGGCACCGAAGCCCAGCGCGGCCAGAATGATCCACATGAACATGCACGAGATCGCCAGCGTCTGGCGTAGCGAGTTTTCGAACACGACCCTGTTCATGCGGCCCTTGAAGACGGCGGCGAAGAACGCGGTAAAAGCACCGATTGCCGAACTTTCGACAAGGCTGGTCCAGCCGTTGATGAACGGCACCATCATTGCCGCGAAGATCACCAGCGGCAAAAGCCCGGCACGCAACAGGCGCAGTTTTTCGACCAGCGGTATGTTGCGTTCACTCTTATCCAGGACCGGTCCCAGGTGCGGCTGAAAGCGGCAGCGGATATAAATGTAGACGATGAACAGCGCGGCCATCATCAGGCCCGGAAATACCCCGGCCAGCCACAACTGCCCGACCGGCTGGCGCGCGATCATCGCGTACAGCACAAGCACGACGGACGGCGGCACCAGAATGCCGAGTGACGATCCGGCCTGGATGACGCCGGTCACCATGCGCTTGTCGTAGCCTCGCCTGAGCAGTTCCGGCAGCGCGATGGTGGCACCGATTGCCATGCCGGCAACCGAAAGGCCGTTCATCGCCGAGATCAGCACCATCAGTCCGATGGTGCCGATGGCCAGTCCGCCATGCACCGGGCCCATCCAGACGTGGAACATCCTGTACAGATCGTCGGCGATTTTGGATTCCGACAGCACGTAGCCCATGAAGATGAACATCGGCAGCGTCAGCAGCGGATACCACTTCATCAGTTTCATCGCCGATGAAAACGGTATCGTCGAGCCGCCAGTGCCCCACAACGTCAACGCAGCGATGACGGCGACACCGCCAATAGCGGCGAACACGCGCTGTCCGGTCATCAGCATCAGCATCATCGACGAGAACATCAAAAGCGCGATCAGTTCATAGGACATCAGTATTCCCAGCCCTTGATCTTTGCGATGTCCTTGCACAGTTCGGCCAAAGCCTGCAGCAGCATCAGCAGGAAGCCGATGCACATCAGTGTCTTGATCGGCCATAAATAGGGCCGCCATGCGGTCGGGTTGCGCTCACCGTACTGGAACGCATAGGCGGTGCTGTCGATGGCGCCGTACAGCATGACGCCCAGATAGAACACCAGCATCAGGACGGTGATGCTGTCGAACCACGCTTTCTTTTTCACCGACCAGTTGGCGTACAGCAGGTCCATCCTGACGTTGGCATTGAGCTGGATCGAATACGGGCCGCCCAGAATGTAATAGGCGACCATGGCGAACTGCGCGACTTCAAGGGTCCACAGCGACGGCAGGAAGAAAGTCTTGGAAACCGACGACCACAGCAGGATCGCCGCCATGACGAAGATACCGTACATGGCGATACGGCCGATGCGGTAGTTCACCGCCTCGACGTATTTGACGAAAAGCCTGATCGGCTTCGGCATCCGTCCCCCTGTGCGTCCCTTTGGCCGTGCTATGCTGCACGTGCGAATACGCAGGTTAGCCGACGTGCCGGCCCGGTCAAGCGGGGAGAATCACACCGCCAACGCCATGCCGTCGCGGCCGGGGTCGGCACCGCCGTCGATGCCTTCAGGCGTGATGCGGATGGCGTGCACGCCGGCGAAGTGGAAGCCCAGGGGATAGCGGCGGAAGACATAGCCGTCGGACTCAAGCTCGGCCTGCACGAAACGCGGGATGCGGTTGACGATCTCGATGATGTCGCTGGTCGCCGAAAAACGCGGTGCGGAAACCGCCTGCTGTGCATCCATGCCGAAATCGATGGCGTTGAGGATGCCCTGCAGCACGCCCATGGCGATATAGGTGCCGCCCGGCGCACCGATCAGCAGGACCGGTTTCTTGTCCTTGAAGACGATGGTCGGCGCCATCGAGGTGAAGCGTGATTTGCCCGGTGCCAGCGAACCGGTCATGCCGGGCCTTGGATCGAACACGCCCATGCAGCCGTTGTAAATGAAGCCGAGCCCTTCGGTGGTGACGCCGGACGGCATGCCCAGAGAATGGGTCATGGTGACGCAATTGCCGGCATCATCGATGGAGCAGAGATGCGTGGTTTCCTTCTGGTCCTCGGCTTTCTGCAGGCGCGGCACATGGGTTTTTTCGCCGGATTTGATTTTGTCGGCCAGGGTCCGGGCATAGTCCTTGGACAGCAACCGCTCAAGCGGGATATCGACAAAACGCGGGTCGCCGACGTGGTTGTCCTTGTCGACGGTGGCCATCTTCATGGCTTCGGCAACGGTCCGGATATAGGCGGGGCTGTTGTGACCCATACCAGCCAGATCGAAGTTCTCGAGAATATTCAGCATCTGCAGCACCATCACGCCGCCGCCGGGCGGCGGGCTCGACGCGACCTGATAGCCGCGATAATCGGTCCACAGCAGGTCGGTGTCCTCGGGGCCGGCATTCGTCAGATCGACGCTGCGGATCAGGCCGCCGTTGGCTTCCATGTCGGCGACGATCTTCGATGCGATCTCGCCTGCATAGAAATCATCGGCACCGGCCTTGGCGATGCGACGATAGGTCTTGGCCATGTCCGGGTTCTTGATGATGCCGCCCATCGGCTTCATCGAACCGTCGGCGTTGAGATAGATTTTTGCCGTCGCCGGAGTGGCACGCAGATATTCAATATGCTCGACCCGGCCACCGGGTTCGATCTGTTCCCAGAAGCGCCTGACGTGCGGGCGGATCATCCAGCCCGCTTCCAGATATTCAATGGCCGGCTGTATCACCTCGGCGAGGCTTTTCGTGCCCCATTTTTTCAACGCCGTGTCATAGGCACGCAGGCTTTCCGGCGTGGCGATGGACTGATAGCCGATCTCGTTGACGCGACCTTTGAGGATAAAGCCGAAACCGTCCTCGCATTCGTGCAACAGCTTGTCGAACCACATGTCTTCGGTGACGCCCTGCGGCGCACGGGCATGAAAGTCGAGGCACTGGTGCGTGCCGGTGGCGGGCAGATAAACGTGCATTGAGCCGAAACCGGCAATGCCCGACATGAACGGATCGACGGCGGTCTGCACCAGCGCGGTGGCAATCGCCGCATCAATGGCATTGCCGCCTGATTTAAGGATCACGGCGCCGGCTTCAACGGCCTCCGGCTGCGGTGCGCACACCATTCCTGTGGCCATATACGGGTCTCTCCTGTTCGTCGATTGCTGAATTTAAGGTCGGTTACTCGGCGTAGCCCGGATCGATGCGGTCCAGCATGCGGATCAGGGCATCCCACTGGATTTTTGCGCTCTCGCCGCGCGTATACGAGGCTTCAAACTGCTGCGCCGTATGTTCGCACACCGCTTCGGACGGGAAGCGCAATTCGCTGCCGCCGGCCTGCGCCATCAGTTGCAGCTGGCAGGCATCGTTCAGACGACGGTGCAGGATAAAAGCGCTGGCGACACTGTCACCGACCGTCATCAGGCCGTGGTTCCAGAGAATCATGGCGTTCAGATTGCCGAGATCGGCGGCCAGGCGGTCGCGCTCATCCAGATTGTCGGCGATGCCTTCGAAATCGTGATAGGCGACGCGATTATGGAAGCACATGGATTTCTGGTTCAGCATCAAAAGGCCGTTCTTCTGCGCTGAAACCGCCATCCCTTCCATGGTATGGGTGTGCATGACGCAAACCGCATCTTCCCGGTTCATGTGGATCGCCGAATGGATCGTGAACCCGGCCTTGATATAGCCGTAGGGGCTTTCCAGCATCTTGTTGCCGTCGCAATCGATCTTGATCAGCGACGATGCGGTGATCTCCTCGAACTTGAGGCCGAGCGGATTGATCAGGAAATGATGTTCGTCGCCCGGTATCCTGGCGGAATTGTGGGTGAACAGCAGATCATCCCAGCCGTAATGGGCAACCAGCCGGTAGCAGGCGGCGAGATCGACCCGCAGCTGCCATTCTTCATCGGAGACCCGGTTGCGGACCGACGGCAATTCGAGCGCATGTATATTGCTCATTTCTTTTCCTCTCGTTTGGACTTTAAATAAGGTTCTATCATCAGGACAATTTTCGCAAGACCTACAGCTAAATTCAGGGAGTACGCAGGTGTCAGACAGTAAAACACAATCAGGATGGACGGTTTCGCCGCGTGACTATGTGCGCACGCTGGGGAAGGGGTATAAGGGCGAGCGTTTGACGTCGGAGTATGTCGCCATGCGCGACGGCATCCGTCTTGCCGTCGATGTGCACCTGCCGGGCACCAAATCCGAAGACAAGGCCTATCCGACGATCTGCATCTTCACGCCCTATTATCGGCGATTCGCGCTCAGAAAGGGCCACCGCGCCGGGATCGATCCCTGCCCGACGATCGGCTTTTACCGCGACAACTTCGTCAAGCGCGGCTATGCGCTGGTCTGTGTCGATGTCCGCGGCTCCGGTGCCAGCTTCGGCAGCCGCGACGGTTTCCGCTCGCCGGCCGAACGTCTGGATCATCACGACACGGTCGACTGGATCGTCAAACAGCCGTGGTGCGACGGCAATATCGGCGCGACGGGGATTTCCTATCCGGGGGCGGCGTCGTGCTTTCTGGCCTCGACCTGCCATCCCAACGTCAAGGCGGTCGCACCCCTGTTCGCGGTCTGGGATACGTGGTCGAACCATCTTTATCCGGGCGGCGTGCTGCTGACGTGCGTGACCCGCAACTACGGCCAGCTTGCCGACGCGCTTGATTACGACCGGCGCGACATGATCCCCGATTATGCCTATTTCAAGGACGACGATCTGGCCGGCCCGGCACCGGTTGATGCGGATGCTGACGGCAGCCTGCTCAAGGCCGCCCTCAAGGATCACTTCGCCAACTTCAATATGCAGGATTTCGCGCAGCAGTTCCGCTTTCGCGATGATGCGCTGAGCGACGACCCGGATTACAAAAGCGCAGTGATCGCGCCTTATCACTATGCCGACCGCAAGGCCGACAAACAGACGGCGTATTATTCGGTCTCGGGCTGGATGGACGGCGGCGGCTATTCGACCGGCACCATCCAGCGGCATCTGTGGCTGAAAAACCCGAAAAACCGGCTGATGCTGGGACCGTGGGATCATGGCGCGCGCGGGCATGTCAGCCCGTGGCGGGGACCGAAACCCGAAGCCCAGCAACCGTTCGTTGCCGCCGAAGTGGTGCGCTTCTTTGATGCGCATCTGAAAGGGATCGACAGCGGTCTGGATCAGGAAGCGCGTGTGCATTATTTTACCATGGGCGCCGAAAAATGGCAGTCGTCAGATGTCTGGCCGCCTAAATCGAAAGAAAAGACCCTGCATTTCAATACCGGCGGCACGCTGACGAAGAAGGCACCGAAGGCCAAAAAAGGGTCCGACGCCTATCAGGCGGATTATGACTGCCGGACCGGTTCCCATACCCGCTACGACCGGCTGTATATCGCCAATGTCGAAACCTATTACGATGACTGGCACGGTCGTGACGAGAAGATGCTGAATTACACCGCAGAGCCGTTCACCCGGGATACGGAAATGACCGGGCATCCCGTGATCGATCTGCATTTCACCTGCTCGGAAAAGGACGGTTGCTTCTTTGTCTATATCTCGGATGTCACGCCGGACGGTAAATCGGTCTATGTCACCGAAGGCGTGTTCAGGGCGCTGCACCGTAAAATCGGCAAAATGCCGAAGACCATTCCGGTGACCGGCCCGGCCCATTCCTTCAATCGGGCCGACGCCCGGCACCTGAAACCGGGTGAGCCGGCTGAGGTATCGTTCGAGCTGCTGCCGACATCATATCTGTTCCGCGCCGGCCACAGTCTGCGGGTATCGATTGCCGCCGCCGACAGCGATCACTTCACCCGTATCCCGGACGGTCGCCCGCCGAAATTTGAGTTTTTCCGCAACAAAACACGGCCATCACTGATCAGGCTGCCAATCGTTTAGCGGATAAGTCATTGAAATTCAGAAAAGCCTCCCGATATGGAATCCTGAGAAGGGGGTAATATGGCCAACGAGCTGATACCCGATATTGATCCGGTTTTGCAGCCGATACCCGAAGACATGACCTTCGACCTCAAGGCGGCACTCCGGGCTATTTATCTGATCCGCACCCGTATTCCCGAGGACGGCTTTACGGCGCAATCGCTGGGCTCGGAGCGGGCCGGGCATGCCATCCTGATCGATGCCAGCGGTTTGCTGCTGACCATCGGCTATCTTGTTGTCGAAGCCGAAAGCGTGTGGCTGGTCGATGCCGATGGCGGTGCCACGGAAGGTCATGTGCTGGGTGCCGATACCGAGACAGGGCTGGGCCTGGTGCAGATGCTGGGGCGACCGAAAACAGCCCCCCTGGCAATCGGCACAGCCAGTGATCTGAAAGTCGGTGACCGTGCGATCATGGCGGGCTATGGCGGCTGTGCGCAATCGATCGATGTTGAAATCGTCGGGCGGCGGGAATTCGCCGGCTATTGGGAATATCTGCTCGACCAGGCGATCTTCACCTCGCCGCCGCACCCGTTTTGGGGTGGTGCTGCATTGATCGGCTGCGATGGCAAGCTGAAGGGGGTCGGCTCGCTGTTCGTGCAGGAAAGCGGTGGTGCGGATGAAGGTGAGCAGCGCGAAGGCAACATGGTGGTGCCGATTGATGTTTTCGCCCAAATCCGTGATGACCTGCTCAAACACGGGCAGCGGATGACACCACCCAGGCCGTGGCTCGGCATGTTCTCGGCGGAGTCTGTCGGGAAAGTCGTAATCGCCGGCCTGTGGTCGGGTGGTCCGGCGGACAAGGCCGGACTGGAAGCCGGTGATCTTGTTCTCGAGGTTGGCGGCAATCCGGTTACATGCATGACGGCCATGTATAAAACCATCTGGTCGCTCGGCCGGGCCGGCGTCACGGTGCCGATGACGGTGTTTCGCGACAAACGCATCCTTGAAATCGAGATCACGAGCGCCAGCCGCGCCGATTTCTACAAGAAGCCGGGATTGCACTAAACGTGTCGGCAAGGTCTTGCCGCAGCCTCGATCTTTCAGGCGGTGATGTCCGGCTTTATGAAAATGCGCTCGTTGATCCGGATCGCCTGTTCCGTGTTCTGATGGACGAGATTTCCTGGGCGCAGGAAAGCATCACTCTTTTCGGACGCACGCATAAAATGCCGCGCCTGACAGCGTGGATGGGTGATGTGAGCTATCGCTATTCAGGCCTGACGCATCCGCCCGCTCCGTGGTCGGACGCCGTGCAGGAAGTCCGTAAGATCGTTGAACAGATAGCGGGCGCACGCTTTAACGGCGTGCTCGGTAATCTGTATCGCGACGGGCAGGATTCCATGGGCTGGCATGCCGATGATGAGGCGTCGCTGGGGCCAGAGCCGGTGATCGCGTCAGTCAATCTGGGCGAAACCCGACAATTGCGGTTCAAACCGAAACCGCACTGGCGGGACGCCGGGCAGGCTGAGGCTTTTGGCATCGCGCTGCCGCCGGGCAGTGTGCTGGTCATGCGGGGTGACACCCAGGCGAACTGGCTGCACGCCGTGCCGAAGTCAGCGCGTCCGCTCGGCCCCAGGATCAATCTGACGTTTCGGTGGATCGTCGCTGCGGCGTAGTGCCTGAGCGCACAGGCCGACTTCCCCATCCTTCGAGACGCTTCGCTCCTCAGGATGAGGCTTCGAGACGGGCCTTTGGCCCTCCTCAGGATGAGGGGGGTAATATTACCTCATGCTGAGGAGCGAGTGAAAGCGAGCGTCTCGTGCGCGCAGCGGGCGGCACGCCTAGCATCGGAACAGGGACCCCGGTCTGCACCGGTCTGGCGGTTTGTTGCTTTTGCTATCCGCTTTCGGCAACAAGATCGCTGGCGATCTGCCGGGCGTATTTCTTGAGGATCGGGACCAGGGCGACAGCATCCTCGACCGACATGCGTGCCGCCGGGGCATGGATCGCCAGCCCGGATATCACATGATCGGCGTCGGCGTGAACCGGCACCGCGACCGAGATGATGCCGTCGTGGAATTCCTCGTTATTCACGGAATAGCCATGGGCGCGAATTTGAGCGCAGTCGGCTTCCAGTGCTTCCGCACTGGTCAGCGTTTGTGCCGTATATTTTTCCAGTGCGACGCGCTCCAGTATGCGTTTGCGGGTTCTTGACGGCAGATGCGCCAGAAACAGTTTGCCAAGCCCGGTGCAGTGAACCGGAACCCGGCTACCGGGGTGAAGTTCCGCGCGCAGGGGAAAGTTGCTTTCGACACGATCCAGATAAAGCACGCTATCGCCGTCCAGAATGCCGATATTGCATGTTTCGGAAACTTCGGCGACGAGCCGGGCCAGGACCGCGTTTCTGGGTGTGTAGCGGGTACACCAGCCCATCACATCCTTTGCAATGTTATAAAGTTTGGGCCCGATGGCATAGCGGTCGCGTGTCGGTTCACGGAACAGAAAGCCATGGTCCTCAAGCTGTCTGGCGGTGCGATGCACGGTCTGCTTGGGACGTTCCAGCGCTTCCGCCAGCTCCGGCAGGGACAACGGTCGTCCTGCCGCAAGGATCACTTCGATCACGGCAAACGCCTTGATCACAACCGGTTCAGCGTTGTCGACCATACTGTTCCCCCAAATCCCCCTGAAATTCCTATCATTTTAAGGGTGCGGATAAAAGGCGGTTGGTGCAGGGGGCTACAGGCCGAGATAGCGCTCGCTGATGGCGGGGTCGGCAGCCAGCTCTGCGAAAGTGCCCCGATAGCCGATGCGTCCGGTCTCCAGGATGATCACGTCGCCGGCAACCCTGGCGGCGAGGCGCCTGTTCTGTTCGGCAATGAGGATGGCAATGCCGTCGTCTCCGAGTGCGCCGAGGGCCAGGCCCAGGCGGTTGACGACGACCGGCGCCAGCCCCTCCGATGGTTCGTCCAGCAACAGTAATCCGGGGTTGCCCATCAAGGCGCGGCCGATGGCCAGCATCTGCCTTTCGCCACCCGACAGGGTGCCGGCGGCGGCGTTGCGGCGGCGGGCAATTTCGGGGAAAAGCTGGAAGACCTTGTCGGCATTCCACCTGACGGTTCCGTCGCTGCCGGGCTTGGCACCGGTCTCGAGGTTTTCACTGACACTCAATGACGGGAACACGCGCCGGTCTTCCGGTACATAGCCGATGCCGGCACGGGCAATCCGGTCCGAAGACCATCCGGTGATATCGGTGCCGGCGTATGTGACCGTGCCTGACCAGGGCCGGATCAGCCCCATGATGGTTTTCAACGTGGTCGATTTGCCGGCCCCGTTGCGGCCGAGCATGGCCAGACTGTCGGAACTGCCCAGCCGGAACGAAAGGCCATCGATGGCCAGGGCGCCGGCATAGCCGCTTTGCAGGCCGCTGATCTCAAGCATCGTCGCTCTCCGCATCACCGAGATATACCTGCTGCACGCGTGCATCGCCGCGCACGGCATCGGGGCTGCCATCGGCGATCAGCTGCCCCTGATCCATGACAAGGACGCGCCGGGCAAAGCCGAATACGGCATCCATGTCGTGTTCGGTGAACAGCACCGTCATGCCGCGCGCCGCCACCAGCCCGGCAATGGTCTGCATGATCTGCCGGCGCTCGGCACCGGCCATGCCGGCTGTCGGCTCATCAAGCAACAGCAGGCGCGGCTCGGCGGCCAGCACCATCGCCAGTTCGACCCGTTTGATGTCGCCATAGGCAAGTGCGGTCACGGCCAGTCCGGCTTTGTCTGCGATGCCGGTCTCGTCCAGCAGGCGCGGTGCGGCGGCGGTATCGCGCCCGATCGCGCTCAGGGCGGTTTCAACATTCTCCAGCACGCTCATCGAGCGAAAGGTGGCGGCGATCTGGAAGGTGCGGCCGATGCCTGACCGGCAGCGGCGGTGTGCCGGCCAGTCGGTGATATTCTGGCCCTGAAAAAAGACATGACCGGTATCGGCCTGCAATGCGCCCCCGAGCATGTTGAAGCATGTGGTCTTGCCGGCCCCGTTGGCACCGATCAGGGCCGCGATGTCGCCGTCTGCAAGCTCGAACGATACCGCATCAACGGCGGCAAGTCCGCCGAAGTGCTTGCTGAGGGAGCGGACCTCAAGGATTGCGGTCATGGCCCTGCATCCTTTTTCGTTTGCTGATCCGGGACCAGGCACCACCGATCCCGCCCGGCGCAAACAGGGCGATGGCGACAATGGCAAGTCCGAGCAGGGCCCGCCAGTAGGGCAAGCGGCTGAGGAAATCATCCAGCAGGGTGAACACACCGGCGCCGAGGATCGGCCCCGCCGGTGCATGCAGCCCGCCCAGCAGGACCATCACCAGGGCATCGACGGAACGGGGGATCGACAGGGTATCGGGAAACACGCTGCCCTTGGAAAAGGCAAAGATGCCGCCGGCCAGACCGGCGCTGGTACCGGCAATGATGATGGTTGCCCATTGCCGGCGCCGGACATTGATGCCGAGCGCTTCGGCGCGCGTGGGGGCGTCGCGTCCGGCCCTGAGCAGCATGCCGAAGCGGCTTTCGGCTAATCGGAACAGGGCCGAGATACTGATGCCGCAGAGGATCAGGGTCAGATAATAAAAAGCGGTGGTGTCGCTAGCCCAGGCGGCGGGCCAGACACCAAGCAGCCCGTCATCGCCGCCGGTGACATCCTGCCACTGGGTACCGGCCGACCACAGGATTTGTGCCGCCGCCAGTGTCAACATGGCGAGGTAGACACCGCTGAGACGCACCGCGAACCAGCCGATCAGGACAGCACCTGCGGCGGCAGCGGCGGGGGCGGCGAGCAGGGCGGCGCTCATGGAGAAGCCGTAGCGGCTGACCAGCAGCGCTGCGGCATAGGCTCCGAGACCGAAAAACGCCGCATGGCCGAACGAAATCAGCCCGCCGCTGCCCATCATGAAATGCAGACCGGCGGCAAACAGCGCCAGCACCATGATGTCTCTGGTCAGAATGATGGTGAAGTCGTCGGCAACCCAGGGCAGGACCAGCAACGCGCAAACAAGCCCGATAGCGGCAATCCGGCCTGTGCCGCCGAGGGTTTGCGGCGGCTGAATCTCGACGGCATGTGGTGTCTGTGAACTGGGTTTGCCGAACAGGCCATAGGGGCGGACGACGAGGACGACGGCCATGGCTGCAAAGGCGATGACCAGGGTAATTTCAGGCAGGATCAGAATACCGAAGGCATTCAGTTCGGCGATCAGCAGGGCGGCCAGAAAAGCCCCTGCAACACTGCCCATGCCGCCGATGACGACGACGACGAAGGCCTCGGCGATGACATTCAGGTCCATCAGCAGATTGGCCGGCTGGCGGGGAATTTCCAGTGCGCCGCCAAGACCGGCGAGCGCCGCACCGATGAAGAAAGTCGCCTGAAACAACCGGGACGGCCGGACGCCGAGCGCCTGCAGCATTTCCCGGTCTTCGGTGGCGGCCCTGACCAGCACGCCGAACCGGGTCCGCGTGAACATCCACCAGACGGCGGCCAGGACACTGAAGCCGACACCGATCAGAAACAGATCATAGGTCGGGATGGTCTGACCGAATAGAGACACCGCACCTTCCAGACCCGGGGCGCGCGGGCCGAGCAGATCGGTCGGCCCCCACAGCCACAGTGCCGCATCCTGAATGATCAGTACCAGACCGAAGGTGGCGACCAGTTGAAACAGCTCGGGGGCGGCATACAGGCGGCTCAGGACGACCCGCTCCATGGCCCAGCCGATGATGCCGACGGCAAGCATGGCGATCGGGATCGACGGCCAGAAACCCAGCCTTTGCGACGCGCTGTAGGCGATGAAGGCCCCCAGCATGAACAGCGAGCCGTGCGCGAAATTGACGATCCGCGTCACGCCGAAAATAATGGATAGACCCGCCGCAACCAGAAACAACGACGACGCGCTGGCCAGTCCGGTCAGGAATTGCGCGAAATAAAATCCCATGGCCGGGCTATCCTATGGGAGCAGAGGCATGCAATGCCAGAGAAACCCCTCTCCCCCTTTTCGGGGAAGAGGGTTGTTATCAGTTCGCCGGGCGCATGGCCCTGGCTTCGGCGGCTGACGGCAGCACTTCGGCACCGTCGACATAACGCCAGTCGATCATTTGCCCCTTGCCGTCGACGACATCGGTGCGGCCGATCCATGAGCCCATGGTCGCCTGATGATCGGCGGCACGGTAGATGATATCGCCGCCGGGCGTGCCATGTTTCAGATCCTGCATGGCGGCAACAAGCGTGTCGGTGTCGGTGCCCGAGGCTTTCTCGAGCAACGCCGCGATGGTCAGGATGGTGTTGTAGCCGACCAGTGAGCCCATTTTCAGGGTTTCGTTCCAGCGCGCCTCATAGGCTTTGCGAAACGCATTGTGTTCCGGCGTGTCGATTGCATACCAGGGGTAGCCGGTGACGATCCAGCCTTTCGGTGCTTCGTCCTTGAGCGGCTCCATGTATTCCGGCTCACCGGTCAGCAGACTGGCGACGGTGCGATTTTCAAACAGGCCGCGGACGTTGCCTTCACGGACCAGAGCGCTGAGATCGGGACCGAACGTCACATTGAAAATGGCGTCCGGTTTTGCCGCTTCGAGCGCACGCGCGGTTGCTCCGGCATCGATCTTGAACAGGGCCGGCCACTGTTCGTCAACGAATTGCACGGATGGCTTGAGCTTCTTCAGAACCTGCTTGAAGGCGGCGACGGCGTCTTTGCCATAGGCATAGTTCGGTGCCACCGTTGCCCATTTGACGGCATCGGATTTGGCCGCTTCGGCAGCCAGCATCGCCGTTTGCATATAGTTCGATGGGCGCAGGCGGAATGTGTAGTCATTGCCTTTCGACCATACCAGGGCGTCGCTCAGCGGTTCGGATGCGATGAACAAAACCTTGTTCTGTTTGGCGAAATCGGAAACGGCGAGGCCAACGTGCGAAAAGAAGGTGCCGGCCAGCAGCACGACCTTGTCGCGCTTGACCAGTTCTTCGGCGATTTTAACCGCATCACCCGGCTTGCCGGCATCGTCGCGGCTGATCACCTCAAGCAAGCGGCCCTTGATGCCGCCACGGGCATTGATTTCCTCAACGGCCAGTTGCCAGCCCTTTTTATAGGGCTCGGTGAATGCCGGCAGGCGGGTATAGCTGTTGATTTCGCCGATCCGGATCGGTTCGGCCGTGGCGTGACTGATGGATATGGCAAAAATCGCCAGCACGGCGAACAAACGCACAAAATTCATCGGTTTTCTCTCTTTATTCCTCAAGGCGTGGCGGCGGCATGGATAGCGGTAGCCAACAGGCGGAAAACTTAGCGGCTATTTTCCACATAGGAAAGTAACATTAAATATCAATTGCAAAACAATGGTGTGAATTTATCGGGCAACCCCTTGCCCTTGTCTTGTCCTTGCACTTGTTATGGCGATCCCGAAAATGGCAGGCCTGACGAAGGAGATTTCATGAGCGGATATAAAGCGAGCGTTATCGGCCTGGGCGCCATGGGGATGGGTATCGCCACCTCGGCACTGAAGGGCGGACTGGATGTCACCGGATGCGATATCTCGGAGGCGGCACGACAGGCATTTGCCGATGCCGGGGGGCGGGCTGTGTCGTCGGCCCGGCAGGCGGCGACAGATGCCGACTGCTTTGCTGTTGTCGTGGTCAATCAGGAGCAGACCGAGGCGGTTCTGTTCGGTACCGAGGGGGCGGCCAGCGCTCTGCCGAAGGGGGCCGTCGTGCTGGGCTGCGCCACGGTGCCGCCGGCCTATGCCCGTGATCTGGCGGCGCGGATCGAGGCGCTCGGCCTGTTGTATCTGGATGCGCCGATATCCGGCGGCGCGCTCAAGGCGGCTGCCGGTCAGTTATCGGTGATGGGCTCCGGCACCGCCGAGGCCTTCGCGCGGGCCAGACCGTTTCTCGATGTCGTCGCCGGCAAGGTCTTCGAGTTGGGTGACGAGGCCGGGCCCGGCTCGACCATGAAGATGGTCAATCAGCTGTTGGCCGGGGTGCATATCGCCACCGCCATGGAGGCGCTGGCGCTCGGCATCAGATCGGGTCTTGATGCGCAAACGGTGTTTGACGTGATCACCGCGTCGGCGGGCAATTCGTGGATGTTCGAGAACCGGGTGCCGCATGTTCTGGCGAACGACTATGCGCCGAAAAGCGCCGTTGATATTTTCGTCAAGGACCTCGGGATCGTGCTGGAAACCGGCAAACGCGAGGGCTTTCCTTTGCCGGTGTCGGCTGCGGCGCATCAGCAGTTTCTGGCCGCCAAGGCGATGGGCCTTGGCCGCGAGGATGATGCCGCCGTGATCAAGGTGTTTGCGCAACTGGCAGGGATCGAACTGCCGGATGGCAAGGGCTGAGGAGCAATCATGCCGCATTTCGCCG
This sequence comes from Rhodospirillales bacterium, assembly GCA_040877275.1. Taxonomy (GTDB): domain Bacteria; phylum Pseudomonadota; class Alphaproteobacteria; order Rhodospirillales; family Casp-alpha2; genus UBA4479. The sequence goes on from JBBDOA010000036.1 coordinate 29,854, forward strand.
CCAATCTGACGATGATGTTCAACGAGGTGCCGTTTCTGGACCGCTTCCAAGCCGCCGCCGATGCCGGTTTTGATGCCGTAGAGTTTCTGTTTCCCTACGCCCATACCCCGGCCGACGTGGCAGCAAGGCTTGACGGGCACGGTCTTGTTCAGGCCCTGTTCAACGCCCCGCCGGGTGACTGGGACGCCGGCGAACGGGGCATCGCGGCGCTGCCGGGCCGGGTTTCCGAATTCATGCAGAGCATTGATCACGCCCTTGAGTATGCCCGGGCGCTGAACTGCCGGACGCTGCATATCATGGCCGGCCTTGTCGGCGAGCAAGACGACAGGGACGCGATGATGGCGTGCTATATCGAGAATATCCGCTATGCCGCCGATCTGTGCCTGAGCGAAGGTGTTGCGGTGGCGCTGGAGCCGCTGAACGCCCGGGACGTGCCGGGCTATCTGATCGGCGATCTGGCCACGGCCGCCGGGGCGATTGCCATGATTGACCGCGCCAATGTCGGCATACAGTTTGATTTCTATCATGCGCAGATCAGCGGTGGCGATCTGGCCCGGCGTTTCGAACAGTACCTGCCCGATGTCGTACACGTGCAGATCGCCGGCGTGCCGGAGCGACACGAACCGAACACCGGCGAGGTGAATTACCCGTATCTGTTCAACCTGATGGACCGGCTCGGCTATGACGGTTATGTCGGCTGCGAATACAAACCACGCGGGCTTACCCGGGATGGTCTCGGCTGGCTGTTCGATTAGACATAAACGGATCAGGTGCGGGGTGAATTTTACCCCCGTCATTCCGGACGCGGGATTCCTCCGAGCGCAGCGAGGTAAGGAAGACCAGCGATCCGGGACCCATGTTTCGATCACGCCATGCCCGGCGATGGGTCCCGGGTCGTAACCCTCGCCCCCGAAACCTGACGGTTCCGGGCTCGGCTAACGCCCGGGATGACGCCTGTTTAAATATTCCGCGTCGCCCTGAACGTGATTCAGAGCCCATAGAGATCGTGCGTGCAGGCACGGGCGGATTGGCTAAAAGCTGGCATTTACGCGCTCAATCTGTATAAACCCCGTCAAAGTGTGAAGCAGGGCATCGTTATATACAGGCATGGCCGATGAACGGTCCGCATGTGATGCCGTTATGAATGAGGAAAGCATGACCGAACGCGTTGAAAAGAGCGGCTTGAAGATCGACAAAATCCTGCATGACTTCGTCAATGACGAGGTGCTGCCGGAAATTGGCTTATCCGCCGATGCCTTCTGGCAGGCGCTGGCCGACATCGTCACCGATCTTGGCCCTGTCAATAAGGCACTGCTGGACAAGCGCGACCAACTGCAGGAAAAAATCGACGCCTGGCACCGCGCCAACAAGGGCAAGCCGTCCGATCTTGATGCCTATAAGGCGTTTCTGGCGGAAATCGGCTATCTGGTAGCGGAAGGCGATGACTTCGGCATTACCACGACCAGTGTCGATCCGGAAATTTCCACCCTGGCCGGGCCGCAACTGGTGGTGCCGCTGACCAATGCGCGGTATGCGCTGAATGCGGCAAACGCACGCTGGGGCAGTCTTTATGATGCCCTGTACGGCACCGATGCGATTGCCAGCGATGACGGCTGCGAGATCACCAGACAGTTCAATCCGAAACGCGGTGCCAGGGTTATTGCCTGGGCCCGGGACTTTCTGGATCGCCACGCACCGCTCGCATCCGGCTCCCACGCCGACAGTACCGGCTACCGGATTGTTGACGAATCCCTTGTTGTTTCCCTGCAGGACGGCTCCGAGACGGCGCTGGCGGTGCCGGAAGATCTGGCCGGATATACCGGCGACAAGGCGAGCCCCGATACGGTGCTGTTCGTCAATAACGGCCTGCACTTCGAAATCGTCATCGACCGGGATCAGCTGATCGGCAGGGACGATGCCGCCGGCATTGCCGATCTGATCATGGAATCGGCGATCACAACGATCATGGACTGCGAGGATTCCGTCGCCGCCGTCGACGGTGAGGAAAAGACGCTGGTCTATCGCAACTGGCTCGGCCTGATGAAGGGTGACCTGACGGCGCGCTTCGAGAAGGGCGGCAAGACCGTATCCAGGGCCCTCAATCCGGACCGGGTCTATATGACACCGGGTGGCGGTGAAGTGACGCTTTCGGCACGCTCGCTGTTGCTGGTACGCAATGCCGGTCATCTGATGACGACGCCGGCTGTTCTCGATGCCGCCGGCCATGAAATTCCCGAAGGCCTGCTCGATGCCCTGGTTACGGCGGCGATTGCCAAATTTGATCTGATGGGGCTTTCGGCGCTGAAGAATTCGCATACCGGATCGATGTATATCGTGAAGCCGAAAATGCACGGCCCGGACGAAGTCGCCTTCGCCGCCGAGACCTGCGCCCGTGTCGAAGCGGCGCTGGGGATCGAAAAAAATGCCCTCAAGCTCGGCATCATGGACGAGGAACGCCGCACCACGGTCAACCTCAAGGAATGCATTCGCGCCGTCAGGGACCGGATCGTGTTTATCAATACCGGCTTTCTGGACCGGACCGGTGACGAGATTCACACCTCGATGGAAGCCGGCCCGATGATCCGCAAGGGCGACATGAAGCAGGCGTCATGGATCACCGCCTATGAAGACTGGAACGTCGATGTCGGTCTGATGTGCGGGCTCAAGGGCAAGGCACAGATCGGCAAGGGCATGTGGGCCATGCCGGATCTGATGCACGACATGCTGCAAGCGAAGATCGCGCATCCAAAGGCCGGTGCCAACACCGCCTGGGTGCCGTCGCCGACGGCAGCAACACTGCATGCGACGCATTATCATCAGGTTGTGGTTTCGGAAATTCAGGAGCAGTTGAAATCACGCCCCCGCGCCAGCCTGGACGATATTCTCTCCTTCCCGGTTACCGATCTGCCGAACTGGTCGGCCGAAGATATCCAGGCCGAACTGGACAACAATGCGCAGGGAATTCTCGGCTATGTGGTGCGCTGGATCGATCAGGGTGTCGGTTGTTCGAAAGTGCCCGATATCAACAACGTCGGCCTGATGGAAGATCGCGCCACCTTGCGGATTTCATCGCAGCACATCGCCAACTGGCTTTTGCACGGCATCTGCACCGAGGCCCAGGTCATGGAAACCATGAAACGCATGGCCGCGGTCGTTGACGGGCAGAACGCCGGTGATGCCGCCTATACGCCAATGGCGCCCGGCTTTGACGGGCTTGCCTTCAAGGCGGCCTGCGATCTGGTCTTCAAGGGCAGGGTGCAGCCGAGCGGCTATACCGAGCCGATCCTGCACGCGCGCCGGCTGGAGCTGAAGGCGGGCTGATACATCTTCCAGTTTGAAGCAGAACAAGCCGGGCTTGCGCCCGGCTTGTTTGTTTTGGTCGGCAGCGAAGGGGGGAACGATGCCGACCGGGGGTATTCGGTAACTGCTATGCCTAATGCTATGCCTGGCCCGCTTTCCACTCGAGGCCGAGTGCCGTCGCGACACCCTCGGCATAGGCTGGTGAAATTCTTTCGAAATGCACCAGTTGGCGGCGGATGATGTCTTCCGGCACACCGTTCATGGCGGCAGCGATATTGCTGAACAACCGTGCTTTCTGGTTCGCATCGAACAGTTTGAACAGGGCACGGGGCTGGCTGTAATCATCGTTGCCGTCGCGATGATTGTAGCGATCCGCATCACCGGAGATTTTCAGCGGCGGCTCCCTGTACTCAGGGCTTTCGACGGGGCCGCTGAAGCTGTTCGGCTCGTAATAGGCATCCGGACTGCCGCTGTCGTTCCGGGTGAAGCGCATTTGCCCGTCCTTGTGATAGTGATGCACCGGGCATCTGGGTGCGTTGACCGGCAAGGCCTCGTAATGGGTCCCGAGCCTGTGACGGTGCGCATCGGCATAGGAGAAGATGCGCGCCTGCAGCATCTTGTCAGGCGAAAAGCCGATCCCCGGCACGATGTTTGACGGCGAAAAGGCCGCCTGCTCGATTTCCGCAAAGTAGTTCTCGGCGTTGCGGTTCAGCTCCATGATACCGACTTCGATCAACGGAAAGTCCGCATGCGGCCAGACCTTGGTCAGGTCGAACGGATTGACGTTCTGCTGTTCTGCCTCAAGCTCTCCCATCACCTGGACATACATCGTCCATTTCGGGAACACGCCCCGCTCAATGGTGCCAAACAATTCTTCCTGATACGTCTCACGGCTTTCGCCGACCACCTTCGCCGCTTCGGCGTTGGTATAATGACGATGGCCCTGCCGGGTCTTGAAGTGAAACTTGACCCAGAAGCGCTCGTTCGCGGCGTTGATAAAGCTGTAGGTATGCGAGCCGTAACCGTTCATGTACATGGGTGCCACGGGCAGACCCCGGTCAGACATCAGGATCGTTACCTGATGCAGGCTTTCAGGCGACAGCGACCAGAAGTCCCACATCGCGGTTGCCGAGCGCAGGTTGGTTTTCGGGTGGCGCTTCTGGGTGTGAATGAAATCCGGAAACTTGTAGGGATCGCGCACGAAGAACACCGGCGTATTATTGCCGACCATGTCCCAGTTGCCTTCATCGGTATAGAATTTCAGCGCGAAGCCGCGCACATCACGTTCCGCATCGGCGGCGCCGGCTTCGCCGGCAACGGTGGAAAAGCGGGCCAGCATGTCCGTTTTCTTGCCGATTTCGGAAAAGATATCGGCGCTGGAGTATGCTGTGATGTCGTGGGTGACGGTGAAGGTGCCGAATGCACCCCAGCCCTTGGCATGCACGACCCGCTCGGCGATCCGTTCACGGTTCTGATGCGCCAGCTTTTCGATCAGCTGGTAATCCTGCATCAGCAATGGCCCGCGCGGGCCAGCGGTTTGGGAATTCTGGTTGTCGGCAATGGGTGCGCCTGCCGTCGTGGTCAGCTTTTTCATTCTTTGTCTCCTCTGTTTTGCGCAAGCTGCGCCTGTCTGTTTTGCGTACACTGCGCATGAATTTATAAATAGCGGATACAGAATGATAATTGAAATCGATTGATATTATTACTATGATAGGTAAAACGGATATAAAGGTGCCCCATGAACCTGCGTGATCTCGAATACGTCGTCGCCGTTGCTGAAGAAGCCCATTTCGGCCACGCCTCGGAACGCTGCCACGTGTCGCAGCCGGCGCTCAGCGGCCAGATCAAAAAGCTTGAAGATCAGTTGGGTGTGCAATTGTTCGAGCGGACCAACCGCCGTGTCGCGGTGACGCCGATCGGCACCGAGGTGGTCGCCAAAGCCCGACGCATTTTACTGATCGCCGATGAAATCAGGGATGCCGCCGCCGGCTATGCCGAACCGCTGTCCGGGCAGTTGCGGCTCGGCATGATCCCGACCATCGGACCGTATCTGCTGCCGTCGATCCTGCGTCCCCTCAAGTCGGCGCTGCCGAAGGTGAAGCTGACATTAAGCGAGGACGTCACACAAAGCCTCGAGCGGCGCGTGTGCAGCGGTGATATTGATGCTGCTGTCACCGCCACCGAAATCGTCGAGGGCGGACTTGGCGAAATCCTGCTCTATGACGAGCCGTTCCGTGTTGCCCTGCCGGAGGGCCATCCACTGGATACCGGCAAAGACATCGATGTGACGACCATCGATACCAGGGAATTGCTGTTGTTGAAGGACGGGCACTGTCTCAGCGATCAGGTCGCGCGCCTCTGCGGTCTGGCCCGCGACACCAATACCGCGGGTCTGGATACGCAGGCGGCAAGCCTTGAAACCATCGTCGGGCTGGTTGCCGCCGGTGCCGGGATTACCTTTCTGCCATCGTCGGCGCTGAATGATGATGGGACGTCAAGACGCGGCATCAGCATGCACAAGGCGACCAACAAGGCGGCTTCCAGAAGAGTCCGGCTGATCTATCGTGAAACCTACCCGAAACGTTCGTTGCTGGATGCGGTCGCGGCGGTCATCGCCGGGCATCTGCCGCCGGGTGTTGCATCACTCATGAGCGAGGGTTTGAGATGAACGGAACGGATCAGCAATCAAAAGTCATTGAGGCCGCAGAAGCGGCATTGGAGGCAGGCGATCTGGCAAAAGTGAAAGAGCTGATGGTGCCGCACTTTAATGCCGACATCCTGCCGCGTGGTGCCTGGGTGGTTGCCCGCGCCCTGACGCTGGAAGGCGAGCCGGACCAGGCCCTGGCTCTGTATAAGCATGCCTATGCCCATGATCCGTCTCTGCCGTTTATGGATATTCGCCTTGGCGATGTCCAGCTGCGCGTCCGTGACGTCATGGGTTCGAAATCCATCATCACGTTCACCGAAGAGCTGTATCAGGATATCTATGCGTTGCAGCATCTGGCGCTCAAGACCGGCGATGTCTTCATCGATGTCGGCGCCAATGTCGGCTTTGTCTCGATGTATGTGGCGAAAAGATACCCGGAGGCCCGCATCATTGCCTTCGAGCCGGCACCGGAAACTTTCAGGGTTCTGCAGAACAATCTGGCCGAAAACGGCATCGACAACGTCACGGCGCTGAACAGGGCGGTCAATGCTGACGGACGACCCCTTGAGCTGCTGATCATGCCGGGCGATTCCGGAGCATCGAACGCATTTGCCAGCGATGCGGTCGTTGCACGGTTCAAGCGGGATATGGGCGGCACGGTGGTCAGCGTCGAGGCAACGACGCTGGAGCGGGTTTTTGCCGATTACGCGATCGCGCGCTGCGCCGTGTTGAAGCTCGACTGCGAGGGGGCGGAGTATGAAATCCTGCGCCAGACGAACGTGCTGGAGCGCATCGACCGGGTGGTGATGGAACTGCACATCAACCCGGATGAACTCCGACACCAAACGCCTGAGGAGGTGAAACGGGCCTTTGTGCAGGAAATCACGGATCGCGTTCGGCAACCGCCAGCGATCACGATTGCATCAATGGTGACCGTGCAACAGGAATAGATGAAACTTTATAATAAACTATACTATCAGGAGTATAATGTGAGCCGCCCGTAAAGCAGTTCAGTCTCTACTCGATTGTGGTCGATGAGTTGTCGCATCCTGATCAATAACACCTCGTCATCCCCGCGAAGGCGGGGACCC
>JBBDOA010000037.1:0-36603 GCA_040877275.1 Rhodospirillales bacterium
CCTAAGTAGGAAATCCCGAATTTTTTCGATGAGATCAAGGCTCGCGGCCACATGATGCTGCCGATCGTGGTGCTGGTTGTGCTGCTGACCCAGCAATACGGGATCATGTATGTGGCTTTCTTCTCGGTGCTGACGGCGATGATCGTCTGCCAGTTCAAAAAGGAAACGCGGCTTGATTTTGCCGGGTATTATGCGGCTTTCCACGATGCGATGGCCGGCATGGTGCCGCTGGTTGCAATCTGCGCTGGTGCCGGCATCCTGATTGGCGTGCTATCGGCGACCGGGCTGAATCTCAAGATCACCTACCTGATTGAATACGTGGCGCAGGGAAATATGTTCGTGACCCTGGTCATGACGATGTTCGCCTGCATCATTCTCGGCATGGGCCTGCCGACGGTTGCTGCTTACGTGGTGCTGGCGACACTGGTGCCGGCATCGATGATAAAGCTGGGTGTGCCGCCAATCGCGGCGCACATGTTCATTTTCTATTTTGCCATCCTCTCGGCAATTACCCCGCCGGTCTGTACCGGAGCTTATGTTGCTGCCGGGATCGCCAAGGCGGACCCCATTGAAACCGGGATCGTCGCCATGCGGCTCGGGATCATCGTCTTCCTGCTGCCGTTTGCCTTTGTCTACGACCCGGGCCTGCTGCTGCTGGGCGATGATATCGGCTTGTCGATCATGCACATTGCCGCCTGCACGGTCGGTATCCTGTTCTGGGCATACGGTCTTGAAGGGTATTTCAGGAAGCCGCTCGGACCGGTGTGCCGTGTCGTGCTGATGATTTCCGGCGTGCTGCTGATCTGGCCCGACGTCTGGCTCAGCCTTACCGGTCTGGTGACCGGCAGCCTCATGCTGCTGGCGACGCTCCCGTTAACGGCGCTTCGGCGAAACCGGAAAACAGAAATAGACGGGTGAGTATCGACCAGGCGTTCTTGCAAATATACGGAGTAGATGGATGAAGCCGACCAACCTGCTTGTTCTGATGTCGGATCAGCACAATAAAAAAGTCACCGGATGTTATGGCAACAGCGTCATAGAAACACCGAATATCGACCGGCTGGCAGCCCGGGGAACCCGCTTTGATGCAGCCTATACCTGTGCACCTGTCTGTGTGCCGGCACGGGCTTCGTTTGCGACCGGATATTACAACAACCAGATCGGCTATTGGGATAACGCCGATCCGTATGATGGCGGCATCGCTAGCTGGCACGGGGCGGCGCGGGCCGCAGGGCATACGGCAACCTCGATCGGCAAGCTGCATTTTCGCAGTGACGAGGACGATTACGGATTCACGGAAAGCCAGATTCCGATGCAGGTCATCGACGGCAAGGGCGATCTGATGGGGCTGGTTCGAGACAACATGCCGGTGCGCGGTGCCGCCTGGAAAATGGAAGGGATGGCCGGACCCGGTGAAAGTTCATACACCTTTTATGATCGTGACATCACGGCCCGTGCCCAGGTCTGGCTGCACGAAGCGGCGAAGCGGGGCGATGACAAGCCCTGGGTGCTGTTCGTCTCGCTGGTCTGTCCGCACTATCCGCTGACGGCACCGCCCGAGCATTATTACCGCTATTTCAATGACGCCGCCCTGCCGATGCCGGGGCTCAGGGGCTCAGGCGAGCGCCTCGCGCATCCGTATCTGAAAGAATATGCCAGGGTCTTCAACTTCGATGATTATTTCGATAACGATGAAAAAATCCGCCGCGCTGTCGCCAGCTATTACGCGCTGACCACGTTCATGGACGAACAGGTCGGCAAGATCATGGCCTCCCTCGAGCAGGCCGGGCTGAGCGACACAACGCGGGTACTCTATACCAGCGATCACGGCGACAATCTGGGCACCCGCGGGGTCTGGGGCAAATCCACCATGAACGACGAATCCGCCGCCGTACCGTTGATCATGGCGGGGCCGGATATCCCTGCCAATCAGGTGTGCGCGGTGCCGATCAGTCATGTGGATATCTACCCGACAGTGCTGACGTGTCTGGGCCTTGATCAGGACAAACCTGCGGTCGAGCGTTCCGGACGGTCCCTGTTCGACATCTATAAGGACAACAATCAGGAACGGGTCGTGCTGTGCGAATATCACGGTATGGGCTCCACCGGCGGTGCTTTCATGTGCCGCGACCGGCAATACAAGTACGTCTTTTATGTCGATCACCCGCCGCAGTTGTTCGATCTGCTCAATGATCCGGATGAGACCCGCGATCTGATCGACGATCCTGCGTTCGCAGAAACCAGGGCCGGTCTGCATCAGGCCCTGCTGCAGTTCTGTGATCCACATGAAGTCGACCGTCGCGCCAAGGCACGCCAGCAGGAACTGCTGGCCGCATATGGCGGGCGTGAAGCTGTTATCGCCCGGGGTGATCTCGGGTTCTCGCCGCCTCCGGGCGTGCAGGCGGAATACCACTAAAGCCCTCGAAAGGATAAACACATGAAAATCACATTGCTCGGAACCGGCACGCCGTCGCCCTCGCTGAAGCGGCAAAGCTCAGGTTATCTGATCGAGGTCGGCGGCGATCTGATCGTCATGGACCACGGACCCGGCGCGCATCACCGGCTGATGGAAAGTGGTGCCAGGGCCGTCGACGTGACACACGCCTTCCTGTCACATCTGCATTACGACCACTGTATGGATTACGGACGGCTGGTGCTGCAGCGCTGGGATATCGGCGCCGACAGAATTCCCGATCTCAAATGCTATGGCCCGGCACCCCTGCAGCGCATGACCAAACTGCTGTTCGATGAAGACGGCGTCTATGGCCCGGATATCACGGCGCGGATCAAGCATCAGGGCAGCATTGACGTATTCGAAGCCCGGGGCGGTGTGCCGCCGCGGAAGTGGCCGGCACCCGAAGTGACCGAGGTAAAACCCGGTGATGTCATCAAGGGCGACAAGTGGAAGGTGACGGTCGGCGAGGCATCGCATGTGCAGCCCTATCTTGAATGTTATGGCTTTCGTCTCGATTCCGATGAAGGTTCGATGTGCTACTCCGGCGACAGCGGTGCCGTCTGTCCGGAAATCGTCGAGCTGGCGCGGGGCGTCGATGTGCTGATCCATATGAACCATTACCGGACCGGGACCGAGCCGACGCATATTTACCGTGCCGTGTGCGGCAATCACATTGATACGGCGCAAGTCGCCAGGGATGCCGGGGTCAAGACCCTGGTGCTGACGCATTTCCTCGAACAGATCGATCAGCCCGGTGTGCGCGAACAGATACTGCGGGAAATGATGGGCATCTTCGACGGCAATATCATCTGGGGTGAAGACCTGATGGTCGTTCCGGTGTCGGGACCGCAGATGGCGAAGATGGAATAAGTCATGACAGCGCGCGCAAAGAACGTCATCTTCATCACCTCCGATCAGCAGCGCGCCGACTGTTACGGCTTTGAAGGTCGCAAGGTCAAAACGCCGCATCTTGATCTGATGGCGGCTGCCGGCACCCGGTTCTCGGCCTGCATCACACCGAACAATGTCTGTCAGCCGGCGCGGGCATCGTTGCTGACCGGTCTGTTGCCGAACACGCACGGGGTGCACGACAACGGGATTGATCTGGCTCCGGCGCTTGGCGAAAAAGGGCTGGCCGGAACCCTGACCCGGTCCGGTATCAGAACCGGCTTTATCGGCAAGGCGCACTTCACCACAAATCATACGTTTGCGCGTACCGGCACGCCCGAATGCCGACACTCATCGCCGGAATACGGTCCCGACTGGTTCGGGCCGTATATGGGGTTTGAACATGTCGAGCTGGTCTGCGAGGGCCATAACTTCTGGCTGCCGCAGGAGCCGCCCGGCGGCCAGCATTACGAACGCTGGTATTACGCCGACGGCAAGGGTGCATTCCGGAACACGCTCTATAATACGCAACTGCCGCCGCTGACCAATGCCACCCAGACATGGCATTCGGCGCTGCCCGCCGCGTGGCATAATTCAACCTGGATCGGTGATCAGACGATCGATTACATGCAGGCGCACAAGGACGAGCGGTTTTTTCTCTGGGCCTCGTTCCCGGACCCGCATCATCCGTTCGACGCGCCGGACCCGTGGTCGCGGATGCATCATCCGGATGAGGTCGATCTGCCGGTTGAACGGACCAAGGATCTGGACCGGCGTCCGTGGTGGCACCGCGCCAGTCTCGAAAACACCCCGCAGACGACGGAAAACTTCAAGGACGTCCGCGTCAACTATTCACGTATGCCCGATCAGGACGACCGGCAACTGCGCGAGATCATCGCCAACTATTACGGCATGATCTCACTGATTGATCACAATGTCGGGCGCATCATGACGGCACTCGACAAGCTGGGTCTCAGCGAGGATACGGTTGTTGTCTATTCAACGGATCACGGTGACTGGCTCGGCGATCACGGCCTGATCCTGAAGGGGCCGATCAATTACGAGGGGCTGGTCCGGGTCGGCTGTCTGTTCACGGGGCCGGGCGTGCCGGAAGGTAAAGTCGTGGGCGATCCGGTCTCGTCGCTGGATATTCCGGCAACGGTGCTTGATATGATGGACGTCGCGCCCGGCATGGATATGCATAGCCGGTCCCTGACGCCGCTGATCAGTGGCGATGCAGGGCGTGACTTTGCCTATAACGAATGGACGGTCAATGCATCGCGTTGCGGGGTTGCCCTTGATCTGCGGCTGGCCCGGACCAGAACCCACAAGCTGACGCTCGAAGTAAACTCGGGCGACGGTGAATTGTATGACCTCGCCAACGATCCGCACGAGATGGACAATCTGTTCGCGGACGCCGGTGCCCGGAAAGTCCGCAAGGAGCTTGAGGATATGATCCGCTCCAGACCCGCCGACGAAATGAAACCGTTCCCGGAGCCCGTCGGCATGGCCTGATATTGGGTCGGGGTGACGGGCGTGTGGGGAAGACGGGGGGTATTAAGCAAAACCCTCCCTGCCGTCATTCCGGCGCATGCCGGAATCCAGAGCGCCGGGTACGGCCTTGTCCCTGCGAGATACGAATGTTCATCACTGGACCCCGGTCTGCACCGGGGTGACGGTGCCATCTATAAACAGAGTTGATGACATTAGCAGGGTGCTGTTCATTTCCCCGTTTCATGCTAACAATTTCCCAATCGATGCGCGGTTGAGGAAATGTCATGAAGCCGAAGGACCCTGCGGGCGATCTGGTCGATCTCGGACGCAAGATACGGGACGCCCGCAAACGCAAGCATATCACGCTGGAAGATCTGGCATCCGGGTCCGGCGTGTCGAAATCCGTGCTTTCGCAGGTTGAACGCGGCGTCACCAATCCGACCCTGTCGACGCTCTGGAACATTGCCCGCGCCTTGTCTCTCGATCCGCTCGAGCTGTTCGGCGGTAGCCCGAAGGCGCAGGTCAGGGAAGCGACCGGCAGCAGCGTCATCGCCGAAGTGGATGACCCGGTGATCGATAACGGGGCCAGAAAGTACAAGCTGATCATCCTCAATCGGCCGGAACTTGCCGGAGAATGTGAACTGTACCGATTGCTGCTGGCTCGGGGCGGCGTTCTCAAAAGCAATCCGCATGAGGCCGGTGCCATCGAGCAGCTGACCGTGCTTGAGGGCGAGGTCGATATTGTCTGCGGCAGTGACACGCTCCGCGTCAGCATGGGGCGCACGGCCCGCTATCCCGGCGACCTCGCGCACGAGATCAGGTCCGTCGGCAAACAGGGTGCCGATGTTCTGCTGTTTGTCACGTTTGCCTGAACCCGGCGGAACCGGGTCAGTATTCGATATTCAGGATTTTATGGCAGCCCGTGCAAATGACGGCTGCGCGTCCTCCTTTTCAGCAAAATTCGTGAAAAAAACAGCGAAAATCATGCCTGCGCCGGCACATAATTATTGTATAAAGGAAATAAATTTGATAAAACGATATTCGATATAAAGGAAAACAGTTGGCAAGGTCGATCATTGCCGGGATGTCTTTCCGTACCACAATGATTATGGAGGGGACGATGTCCAGGCCTACGGCGTTGCAATACGACACAACAGCAGATCAGCCGGCGTTCGGGGCAGAGGGCAACAAGCCGCGACATCGCCGCCATGCGATATCCGACAACGCCATGGAAAATCTCTGGGTCAGGCTGAAGACCGGCAACCGTATCCGGCCCCGCGATGCGCAGATGCTGCGCCACCTCGATGTGCCGCCTTTCCGGGACAGCGGTATCTATGAGTTGAGCGCAAATGGTTATGTTATTGCCGTCGGCATGCCGGGTGCCGCCGAACGGGTCGATGATGCAGCGCTGCTGCGGACGTTTGAGGGCCGGTTCGGTATCCCTGTCAGTTTTTCCGGCGCTTTACGCAGCAGCGGGCGCTTGTAGCGCTGGCAGAATCCGCCCCGAAGCACGATAATCAGACGGTTAAAGGGATGGGAGTGGGCCAGGCTTGCGCTATTCATTGAAATCACTGCTGGTGAACGGTTTCAGGGGCAACCGGCACTGGACGCCCGCATGGCGCTCGCCGGCACCCAGGGCCCGCTATGATGTGGTGATCATCGGCGGTGGCGGGCACGGACTGGCGACCGCCTATTATCTGGCCAGGGAACACGGCATTACAAATATCGCGGTTCTGGAAAAAGGCTGGATCGGCGGCGGCAATACCGGCCGCAACACCACCAATGTCCGCTCCGATTACATGTTTCCGGAAAGTGCTGCGCTGTATGATTTCAGCCTCAGGCTCTACGAGCGGCTGGCGCACGATATCAATTACAATATCATGCTGTCGCAGCGCGGCTGGCTGACCCTGATCCATGATCATCACCAGATGGAATCGGCACGCCACAAGGCGAACTGGCTGATCTGCAACGGCGTCGACGGCGAGATCGTCGAGCGCGCCGGTGTGGCCCGCATGCTGCCGCTGTTGAACATCGATGACAATCCGCGTTACCCGGTTCTGGGCGCTTTTCTGCAACGCCGCGGCGGCACCATCCGTCATGACGCGGTTGCCTGGGGGTATGCCCGGGCCGCGTCCCGGCTCGGCGTCGACATCATTGAAAACTGTGCAGTGACCGGGTTCGAGCGCGCCGGCGATGCGATCACCGCCATCGAAACCGGACGTGGCCGTATTGCTGCCGGCAAGATCGGTGTCGCCGTCGCCGGGCATTCCAGCGTCATCGCCGATATGGCGGGATTTCGCCTGCCGGTCACCAGCCGCTGTCTGCAGGCGATGGTGTCCGAGCCGGTCAAGCCGATCCTTGATCACGTGGTTATCTCGCCGGCAACCGGGGTCTATATCAACCAGACGCAAAAGGGCGAGCTGGTGATCGGCGGGATGCTCGATCTGTATCATTCCTACGGACAGCGCGGCACGTTTCCGACCATCGAAAAGGTCCTGACCGCGGCGGTCGAGATGTTTCCGGCCTTCGCCAGCATGCGGCTGATGCGGCACTGGGCCGGGATCGTTGATATTGTGCCGGACAGCTCGCCGATTCTGGGTGCGACGCCGGTCTCGAATATGTTCATCAATTGCGGCTGGGGGACGGGTGGTTTCAAGGCGATCCCGGCGGGCGGTTTCCTGCTGGCCCATGCCATCGCCACCGGCATCCCGCACCCGTTGGCCGAAGCGTTCGCCCTGAACCGGTTCAGAACCAATCGTCTTGTCGACGAGGGCGCTGCTGCCGGTATTGCGCACTAGAGAGTAAACCGATGATCGTCATCCGCTGCCCGTACTGCAACGAACTGCGCCATGAAGAAGAGCTGGAATACGGCGGTGAAGCCGATGTCGTCAGGCCCGATCCGGGAAGCGCCGATGATATCGACTGGACCGATTATCTGTATATGCGCACCAACACCAAAGGTGTGCATTTTGAGCAGTGGTGCTGCCGTGCCGGTTGCGGGCAATGGTTCAAGGTCGCCCGCCATACCGTCAGCCACGAAATCACCGAGGTTATCCCCTACGACAAAAAATTCGCTCATCAGGACAGGCACTGATTTTGGCTGCACCCTCTAACCCGTATCGAGTGGGCGAAGGCGGCCTGATTGACCGCACGAGACCGCTTGCGTTTCATTTCAACGGCCAGCGGATGCAGGGTTATGCCGGGGACACGGTGGCGTCGGCGCTGATCGCCAACGGTGTCAGCCTGATTGCCAGAAGTTTCAAATACCATCGACCGCGCGGCTTCCTCGGCAGCGGCCTGGAAGACCCGAACGCGATGGTCGAAATTCGTGACGGCTATGGTTTTGATGCCGCGGTTCGTGCCGGTCAGGTGCGGCTGGCGGCAGGCATGCAGGTCCGTTCCGTTTCCGGTTGGCCATCGCTCAATTTTGATATTGGTGCGCTGGCCGGGTATGCGGCAAAATTCATCAAGGCCGGGTTCTATTACAAGACCTTCATGTGGCCGAACTGGCATCTGTATGAACCGCTGATCCGGCGCACCACCGGTTTTGGCCGGGTCGATGCAAATGCCCGGCCGCACCCGCGCCGGCAGCATCATGCAACGTGCGACGTCCTGATCATCGGCGGTGGTGCGGCGGGGATCGCCACGGCAAGCGCGCTCGGCGGATCGGGGCTCAGGGTTATCCTCGCTGACGATCAGCCGCAACTCGGCGGGTCTTTGCTGTGGAGCGACATAGAAATCGGCGGAACCTCTGCGGCGGCATGGGCCGGCGACAGGCAGGCAGCCCTTGACGGTGCGGCCGCGGTTCAGGTGCTCACCGATACGGTGGTCACCGGGGCCTATGAAGGCAACATGTTCACCCTGCTGCAGTCTTTTCATACGGACGGCAGCCCCGAGGCGCCGGGTGGCATTGCGTCGGAATGTCTTTGGAAACTCCGCGCCGGGTCTGTCGTGCTGGCAACGGGCAGCGTCGAGCGGCCGCTGGTGTTTGCCGGGAATGACCGGCCGGGTGTCATGCTGGCATCCGCCGTCCGCAAATATCTGGCTGTCCATGGCGTTGCCCCGGCCCGTGAGCTGGCTGTTTTCACGAATAATGATGCGGGTTATGCGGCTGCGTTTGCGGCCCTGAAGGCCGGCGTGCGGGTCCCCGCGGTGATCGATGTCAGGGACGCGCCGCCCAAGGAATTCATGCAGCGTCTGGCAGCGGCGAGCGTCCGCTGCATCACAGGCGCGGAAGTGATCGGCACGTCCGGGGGCCGGCAACTCGACGGCATTACCGTTGTGCCACTCGGCGGCGGGGCACGGCAGCATATCCGCTGTGACGGTCTGGCGCTGAGCGGCGGGGCGACGCCGCTTGTGCATCTGACCGCGCACCGGGGCAGCAAGCCGGTCTACAAAGCCGACGTCGCCGCCTTTGTCAGCGGTGACTTGCCGGAGGACTGGCACGCTGTCGGCGATGCCTGCAGCCCCTGTTCGCTCAGCGAAGCGCTGACGCAGGCGCATGATGCCGCCCGTGCGATCTGCCGCCGTGAAGGGGTTGCCGCCCCTGAATTTTCGCCGCCGGATGTTGCGCAAACACCGGGTCTGCCGATCCAGGCGCACTGGCGGGCGGGTACGGGCAATCCTTCGGACATGTTTGTCGATTTTCAAAATGACGTCACCGTTCAGGATATCGAACTGGCTGTGCTTGAGGGATATGTCTCGGTCGAACACCTGAAGCGATACACAACCCTCGGTATGGGGACCGATCAGGGGCGGACATCGAACATCAACGGTCTGGCCATCCTTGCAGCACTGACCGGGCGCGATATGTCAGAAGTCGGCACGACAACCTTCCGCCCGCCCTATACGGCGGTGCGTCTGGGGGCAATTGCGGGTGACCGTCAGGGCCCCCTGTTCCGGCCTGAACGCCTGATCCCGGCGCACGCACTTCATGTCCGGGCCGGGGCGGTGTTTGAAGATTTCGGCTGGCAGCGGCCCGACTGGTATCGCAGCAACGGCGCTGACCGGGAAGCCGCCGTCCGTGCCGAAATGGCTGCGGTCAGAAGCACGCTCGGCATCTTTGACGGCTCGCCGCTCGGCAAGATCGAGATCAGCGGCCCGGATGCGGCAGCCTTCCTCGACCGTTTTTACGTCTCGAACCTGCGCACCCTGAAACCCGGGCGCATTCGCTATTCAGTGATGACGGGCGAAGATGGAGTGATTTTTGATGACGGGGTCGTTACCTGTGTCGATGAAACCCTGTATCTCGCCGGCCCGACCTCGGCACATGCCGACGAGGTGGCTAACCGCCTTGAACGCTGGCGGCAGACGGAATGGCCGGAACTGCGGGTCGGCATTGCGTCCGTGACCTCGAACTGGGCATCGTTCGCTGTTGCCGGACCCAGGGCCCGCACCACGCTCGCGGCCTTGCAACCCGATTTCGATGTGTCCAATGCGGCGTTCCCGCACATGTCGTATCGCGCGGGCAGGATCGACGGCATCCCGGTGCGGGTGTCCAGGATCAGCTTCACCGGCGAATTACAGTACGAGATCAATGTTCCGGCGCGCTATGGTCAGGGCCTTATGCGCCGCCTGATGGACATTTCCGAACCCGCCTGTGGACGGCTGATCGGCATGGAGGCGTGGCTGCGGCTGCGCCTTGAAAAGGGCTATCTGCATGTCGGCTCGGATACCAACGGCCGGACCACGCCGCTTGATATCGGCATGGCCCGCGTCGTTGCCGGCAAGCACGCCGACTTCATCGGCAAGCGGTCGCTGGCGCTGGCTTATGCGCAAAGTGCGGACCGGGAACAACTGGTCGGCTTGCGTGCGGAAAGCGGGCAGCTCCGGGTTGGTGGCCGCGTCCTTGCCGATGGGGCCATGCCGCCGTGCCGGACCGAAGGCTATGTGACGTCTGCCTGCCATAGCCCCACGCTCGGCATCTCGATCGGTCTGGCGTTGATCGAGCGCGGCCATTCACGTCTCGGCGAGCGGGTCCGCATCTTTGACAGCGGCACCATTGTCGACGCAGAGATTTGCCCGCCGGTCTTTTATGACCCTGAAAATGAAAGACTGCAGGCATGAGCATGCAATCCAGGTCCGCACTGACTTCTGTGCCGATGGGCGACGACCTCGACATTTATGAAGAAACCGGCCATGCGCATGTGCTGTGTACGGCAGCGCTTGATGCCGGGATCATTGCCGCCCCGCTGGGCCGGGCTCTGGGTGTTGATGTGCCGCTTGCGCCGGGGCCGGTCATGGTTGGTGAAGACCGCGCCGCGATGTGGCTGTCGCCCCGCTCATGGCTGATCCGCCTGCCCGAAGCTGCCGAAGATCAGGTGATGCAGGCAGTACTTGCGCGCTTCCCCGAGCGGACCGTTCATGCCAGTCGCTACAGCGATCAATTGTGCTGGCTGGGTATTGAGGGGGCGGCCTCGGCAGACCTGTTGGCTGCGGGCGGGTTTATCTCGCTGGAACGGGACGGCCTGCCGATCGGGCATATCAAGCGGACGCTTTTTGCCGATGTGCCGGTGCTGATCTGGCGGCGCGCGCAATCAGACTGGTCGGTCGCGGTTGAGCGCAGCAGAGCCGGTTATCTGGCGGCGTGGATTGCCAGGATTTAGCGGCGTCCGCTCTATTCAGCCGCGTGTGAACGCACCGTCGGCCCGACCACGGACAGACCGCAACGGTAAGCCTCGGTCTCGATGATGTCCTGCGGCATGACGTTGGCCAGGTTGACGTCCGGGCCGAACTCGGTCAGCAGAAACTTCTTCAACTCGAAGACATCGTTCAGCGTGACGCCCTTGATCCACGGGCCGGTCAGTTCCATAAGCGTGCGGTCCAGATCAAGACCGCTTTTGAGCGCCGTCATCATGGCTTCGTTGACCTTGCCGTTGGTCACCAGTTCGGCCCCCTCAACAAGGACGATGTGGCAGCCGGCATCGAAGCAGACCCTGGTCTGGTCGATCAGGTCCTGCGGCGACTGGTTGACGACCTTGGAGCCGACCTCGCCATGCACTTCCAGGCCTTCGGCAATCGCCATCCGGATCATGCGGGCCCGTTCCTGATCGTCGAGCGGCACGCAGTTATCGGAAACCTCCAGCGCATCGAAGCCGAGACGTTTGGCTTCGGCGAAAAACCCCGGCATCGCGCTCCAGCCCTGGGTGGCGAAGACATATTCTGAAAACTGTCCGCCCAGAAATGGCATGACGCCGGCATTCTTGTAGACGGCCAGCTTTTTGACGAGATAGTCTTCGGGATAAAGCCGTGCCGTGCCGACAACGATCTTCACCAGATCGACATAAGGGGCCAGCAGGCCCATGTAATCGGCTGCCATGTTCAGGGGCAGGCCCCAGTCCATCATCATCGTCAACCCTGTCGTGCGGGGCTTGCCGGAACGCCCGGCGGGCAGGGGAACCATCGAGAAGGGGACGTTGCTATTCATGGGGATACTCATTCTTTCTATCTGGCTTTCTATCTGAAAAAAGACGGTCGACCGCAAGGGCGCTGAGCGATTTTCGCGCCCGAAGCGGCAGAGTGCAAGGGACGAAGGCGATCAAGAAGCGGCTTTTCGAGACGCGCCCAGCCACCCATTTATCAACCGTCATCCCCGTGAAAACGGGGACCCATTTCACCGGCACACCATGCATCGACCATGGGTCCCGGATCGCTGGCTTTCCCTGCCTCGCGTTCGCTCGGGGAAAAGCGGTATCCCTCAATCAAGCCCGGGGCAGGCCGGGATAACGTGCGTTAAAAGGTGACGATGGGCCAGTCGCGCCTGCCATGGCGGATGGCGAGGACATCGATGGTGGTGTCCGTCACGCGATAGGCGATGATGAACGGCAGACCCGCCACCACCAGTTCCCGGGTGCCGTCGATCCTGCCGGCGCGCCCCATCTGGGGATGTGTCGTCAGGGCTTCGGCCTGCGCCCGCAACAGCCGTGCCGTTTGAAGGGCGGCGGCGGGATCGCGGTCGGCGATATAGGAATGAAGCTCTTCCAGATCGTGGAGCGCCGGACGCGTCCAGCGCAGTTTCATCTGGCGGCTTTGGTTTTCGCGCTATCGGCCGGGCTACCAGCCTGCCCTTCAAGACGACCGAACAGGGCCTCGACCTCCGGATCGGCGGCAAAATCCCCGGCCTCGGCGGCGGCAAGGCCCGCCCGCACCTTGTCTGCCCATGCCCGTTCTTCGGCCAGATAGCGGTCGATAGCTTCATTGACCACGAAGTTGCGCGATCGGTTGCGGGCCTGCGCCAGATGGTCGAGTTCGTCCAACTTGTCCGCATCGGTGCGGATGGAGAAATTCTGTCCGGTCATGGCGGCGACTCCAAAGTCATGTATTACTTTATAATCATAAGTAATCTTGCCTTGCAGTGCAACCCGTCCTGTCCGTCTAGTGTGGTGGTCTCGACGCTCCCGTCATTGTTCGGGACACTAGGCGGCATCCCGGGCGACGAAATGACCCGGATCGACTTCCTCATAGGCGATTGTCGGCGGCACGAAATCAAGCGGGCGTACCGCGCTCGGAATCTCGTCAGATGTCAGGCTGCGTTCGGTGCGGCGTAATTTCGGATCGGCGACGGGCACGGCTGACAAAAGCTTCCGCGTGTAATCGTGGGTCGGGTTCTCGAAGATGGCCTGACGCGGTCCGATCTCGACGATGCGGCCCAGATACATCACGGCGACGCGGTGGCTGATCCGCTCAACGACGGCCATGTCGTGGCTGATAAAAAGAAACGACAGGCCAAGCTCCGCTTGCAGGTCCATCAGCAGGTTGATGACCTGCGCCTTGATCGTCACATCGAGTGCCGAGACCGCTTCGTCGCAGACGATCAGTTTCGGATCGAGGGCGAGGGCGCGGGCGATGGAAACGCGCTGGCGCTGGCCGCCGGAGAATTCGTGCGGAAACCGTTTGGCGAAGTCCGCCTGCAGGTTGACCTTGTGCAGAAGATCGGCGATGCGTGCGTTGATGGCTTTGCCCGAATGCAGCCTGTGTACGCGCATCGGCTCGGCAAGGGTGTCACCGACCGACATGCGCGGGTTCAGCGACGAATACGGGTCCTGAAAAATCATCTGCACGGCACGGCAGAAATCAAGCCGTTCTCTGGCCGAATGCTGGCGCACGGATTTCCCTTCGAACATGATCGTGCCCGACGTCGCCGGTTGCAGGCCCATGATGGTTCTGCCGGTCGTCGTCTTGCCGCAGCCGCTTTCTCCGACCAGGCTCAGGGTTTCGCCGGGCTTGATATCGAACGAGACATCCTCGACAGCATGGACCCGTGCCTTGGGTCGGCTGAAGACGCCATCGGTGATATCAAACCGGGTGACCAGATTTCTGACTTCCAGAATGTTTTCGGTTTCGGACATTGCGTTTGCTCCTGACGGGATTTATTCGGATCTGGTTCAGTCGATGACGTTCAGCCGACAAGGGCTGGAAATTTTTCCGGCTTTTGCTTGCCGTTCATGCTGCCGATACGCGGCACGGCACCGATCAGTTTTTTCGTATAGTCGTGCTGCGGATCGTGGAATATCTGCTCGACCGGTCCCTGCTCGACGACCTGGCCGTTGAACATGACGACGACGCGGTCGGCCATTTCGGCGATTACCGCCATGTCGTGGGTGATGAACAGGACCGACATGCCGAAGTCGTCCTGGACATCCTTGATGAGATCGAGAATCTGCGCCTGAATCGTCACGTCGAGCGCGGTTGTCGGCTCGTCGGCAATCAGCAACGCCGGCTCGCAGGTCAGCGCCATGGCGATCATGATGCGCTGGCGCATGCCGCCCGAAAGATTATGCGGATACTGGTTGAGCTTGCTTTCCGGGTCGGGAATGCGAACCCGTCGCAACAGCGTCAGCACCTTTTCCTCGGCAGCCTTCGGGTCCAGCCCCAGATGCTGAAAAATCGGCTCTGTCAGTTGCGTGCGCAAATCCAGCACCGGGTTCAGGCAGGTCATCGGCTCCTGAAAAATCATCGCGATCTCGCGACCGCGAACCTTGCCGATGGTCGCGCTGTCGGCCGTGGTCAGCTCGACACGGCCCAGCCGTTCGCTGTTCAGATGGATTGTTCCTTCCGGCACGAAGGCTCCGGCCATGTCGTTCAGTCGCAGCATGGACATCGACGAGACCGATTTTCCGGACCCGGATTCGCCGACGATGCCGACGGTCTCGCCCTTGTGGAGCTTATACGAGATGCCGCGAACGGCCTGGACATGTTCACCGGCGGTCGGGAACGTGACGTGGAGGTTGTCGACCTCGATGAGGACGTTGTCTTCTGGCATGCTGTTTTCCCCTAGTGGATGGTTTGGTTGTTGCAGGCGGAGGGGGCCCGGCTTCGGGAATCCGTCTCAAGGACAAAGCGATAGCTGTTCTTGACCCGCTTCGACGAGACGCCGAGGATGTGTTCGCGCAGCCTGGCACCCGACTGCCGGGGCATGCCTTCCTCGTCCAGAATATGTGCAACAGTCGACAGCGATGCGCGGGCTTCGGCGATTTGATGCTCAGGAAACCACCACGCCAGAAGCTCATTGATGGTTCGGACGTTGCCGGCACGCGCCTCGTTGACGGCATAAAGCAGTTGCAGCTCGAACACCGTGACGTCGTAATCATAGCGATGGTTCAGCGCAACGATGAACGGGTCGGCCTGCCACAAAAGATCAAGAAACCGCATCAGCGGCACCTCGAGGCGGGCATAAACCGGGCTGTCGCCAGCCGCCACCGGCGCATGGTCGTCATCGACCGGAAACCGCCGCATCAACTGCACCAGGCGCGTTTCCATGGACGTCAGCGTGTTGTACACGGGCATGTCGTTCGGCATGTTGGTTTCCTCCGCAATCCTTGTTATTACAATTAATAATTATTCGCAATAGAAATAGTGCAGGTACGCGAATAAATTTTTAATGGTGTGGATCAGGTGCAGGCAGAATCCCTACAGAAAAAGCTTGAGCGGGTTTTCGCCGAGCAGCGTCGGACGCTGGTCGGTATGCTGGCGCGCATCGTCGGCAATCCGGCGACGGCTGAAGAACTGGCGCACGAAGCCTATCTGCGGGTCTCGGTCGTGGTGACGGCGGATGGTGCCATCGCCTCGCCGCAGGCCTTTCTGTTCAGGACGGCTCGCAATCTGGCCATTGATCATGTACGGCGCGGCAATATGGAACGGCGGATTTTTGATCAGGGTGCTGATGACGCGACCATCGAGACCGTTGCCGGGCTGACGCCGACACCTGAGGATTTCGCCCGCCACCGCCAGTCGCTGCTGATCCTTGATGCGGCGCTCGCCAGCGTATCCGGGCGGGCGCGGCGGGTGCTGATCCTGAACCGGCTGCACGGCTGGACGTTCGAGCACATTGCCGAACATCTCGGCGTGTCGACGACGACGGTTTACAAGGATTTCCGGCGGGCGATGGCGGTCTGTATGGACGCCGCGAAAAAGGACGACCTGCTTTGAGGGAACGACATTTTTCATGGTGCGACCATAAAAGCATGACGAATTTGTCGAAGCCGTTCGTCTTGTCTATAGAGGATAGTGTAAACCATCGATCCGGACAGAGCGCAGATGCACGATCCGAGCAACCACCCGGGAAACAGCGAGACAAGCGGACGAACGCACATGGATGATGCGCTCGACTGGTTCACCCGTCTGCAATCCGGCGGTGCCGCTCTCGCCGACCGCGAAGCCTTTACCGCGTGGCTCAGGGCCGACCCCGCGCACGCCGAAGCCTACCGGCGCGTTGAAGACGTGTGGGGTTCCCCGGCATTCAAGGGCGCACTGACGCGGCATGCATCGGCTGATGCCGACGTGATGAACCCGGTGCCGGGTCGTCGTCGCCTCCGGATTAAAAAATTCGCCGCCGTCGCCACCGCGCTTGCCGTGGTTCTTGTCTCGGCGCTGAAGGGGCCTGATCTTGTCATCGCGCTCGAGGCCGACGCCGCTGCGGGGATCGGTGAGCGTTCAACCAGCAAGCTTGCCGACGGCTCGCAGATGACCCTCAACACCGCATCCGCCGCCGATATCGACTTCAGCGCAGACCTGCGCCGTGTGACCCTGCTCAGGGGCGAGGCGTATTTCGACGTCAGTCCCGATGCCGCGCGCCCGTTTGAAGTCATTGCCGGTGACGCCCGCGTGCGTGTTGTCGGCACGGCATTCACGGTGCGCCGCACGGGTCAGGAGGTCCGCGTGACCGTCGCCAGGGGCCGCGTCGCGGTCACTGGTGCCGTCACCGACAAGTCGGTCGAGCTTAGCCCCGGCGACGGTGTCGTCGCCGCCGCCGGACAGACCGGAGATGTGGAACGCACCAATACGGATCAGGCACTGGCCTGGATTGATGGACGCTTGCGGTTCCGCGAGCGTCCGCTGGGCGAAGTGCTGGCGGAACTGGATCGTTATCATACCGGCTATATCGGTGCCGCTTCCGGGCGTGCCCGCACCACGGTGGTCAGCGGCAACTACCGGCTCGACGACCCCGCTGCCGTCGCCCGTGCTCTGGCCAGCGCGGCGTCGCTGGACGCCATCGATGTCGGCGGTTTTGTTCTGGTGCTGCGCTAGGCCCCGCCGTCACTGCAACACCACTTCCGCCACCCCGAACACCCCCGCAAAAAAATCACCAAAAAGGTTGAGGATTTCCAGGCCCTGTTCGTCTCGGGATACAGAGTGCGAATGAAAACCATTCGCATGCTTAAAGGCGCCCAAGCGCCACAACGCAAGACCGGGGGATCGGATGATGAAGATGAGGAACAATTTGCACGGTCGAGCCGTGCCGGGCGATCTGTGCGCGCGGCCGCGCACGGCGGCACGCTTCACCATGAGCATGATGGCGGCGACGGCGCTGGCCGGCTGGGCGCTGAGCGTCCCTCACGCGCACGCCGATATTTTCAATCCGCGCACCGAAGTTGCGTCCTTCCCCGGCACCGAACTGGCGCAGACGGCAACCCCGGTCGCCTTCGCGATCCCGGCCGGGCCGTTGCCGGGTGCGCTCGACGCGTTCAGCACCGCGACCGGCTGGGATGTCGGTTATGCTTCGCAACTGGCTGAGGGCAAGACGTCTTCCGGCGTCAGCGGCACCATGGCACCGGAAGAAGCCCTTAAACAGCTCCTCGCCGGCTCGGGGTTGTCCTATCAGTTCTCGGGCACGGACGCGGTGACGCTTTCGGGGCCGGATGCCGATGGCATGATGCTGAGCCCGATCACGGTCGAGGGGCAAGGGCTTCGCGATCCCGGTCGGACGGAGGGAACGCATTCCTATGCGGGTTCGCAAGCCACTGTCGGGTCGAAGACACCGACGACGATCCGCGAAATTCCCCAGTCAGTCAGCGTGGTTACTCGGCAACGGCTAGACGATCAGAACATCACGACGCTACAGGACGCAATGAAGAGCACGACCGGGATGACGGTAGAGCGCTTTGACGGTGCCGGGAACTTCAACACGATCAATGCGCGCGGATATCAAGCAGATACAATTTTGCTTGATGGCGTGCCGACGAATTCGAACGGAAACCAGGCGACGGGCCTGGATACTGCGATATATGACCGTATTGAAGTGCTGCGTGGCCCGGCTGGATTGTTTCAGGGTGCCGGCGAGCCAGGCGCCACAATCAACATGGTGCGAAAGCGTCCGGGTAAAGAAATCGCCATCATGGGCGATGCGACGACTGGATCCTGGGATACATATCGTGGTGTAGCGGATGCGTCGGTGCCTTTGATCGACTCCGGCAAGGCCCGGGCAAGATTCGTCGTCGTGCGTGATGAACGTGAGTCGTACATCGATGTTATAAAATCAGAAAAGCTTGTCGGGTATGGCACTTTTGAACTCGATCTTACCTCGGATACCACGCTTTCTCTCGGTGCAACATATCAAGAAATAGATTCTGTTCTGGACCAGGGTTTGCCAGCATATTCCGATGGATCATTTGCCAATGTTGATCGATCGACCTTCACGGGCGCAAATTGGAACGATCAGGATTTGGAGACGAAAGACTTTTTCGCCGAGCTTCAGCACAATCTGAAAAACGGGGGGCGTCTTCAGGTTTCAGCACGGCGGCTTGATCGGGATATGCGGTACAAGGGCGCACGGGCAAACGGCGCAATCGATCCTTCGACTGGAGATTTCAGTATTCAAACAGTGGAATACGGGTTCGGACTTCAATCGACCGCTTTAGATGCATACGGTACCACTCCTTTTGATTTTGGCGGCCAGACACATAATCTTGTTCTTGGTGCTGATTATCGCAAAGAGCGAAACCAACGAACGAATTTACAAACCGGGCCCATTTATACATCGAATATTTTCAATCCAAACCACAACATACCGGAACCGACTTTTTCGCCTAACGAAGGGAGTCCATCCTTTGAAAGCGAATACGGCGTTTACGGGCAGCTCCGGGTAAAGCCTGTTGATTGGGGTACCGTTATCCTGGGGAGCCGATTGAGTTGGTGGGAAGCGACCAGTTCAACTTCAAAGCGCCGGGTGGATGAGGAGATAACGCCATATGCCGGACTCGTCATTGACCTCAATAAAGAGATTTCAGCATATGGTTCCTATGCATCAATTTTCCAACCACAATCCCAAACGGATGTCAGCGGTAGCTATCTGGCGCCCCGCACCGGTGACCAGTATGAGGTAGGTCTCAAAGGCGAGTTCCTGGATGGGGACGTGTTGGCACATCTCGCGGTATACCGTATCGAAGATCAAAACCGTGCGATGACGGACCCCTCTAATGCCGGTTCGTCGATTGCATCCGGCGAGGTGCGTAGCCAAGGGATCGAGGCAGAGATAAGCGGACAGCCTATCCGAGGGTGGGATCTGGTCGCTGGCTACGCGTTCACGCAGACAGAATATCTTACCGCAGCGGTATCTGATCAAGGCGAGACGTTTTCGACGTTTACGCCTGAACACAGCATTAATCTTTGGAGCAAATATTCTTTTTCAGATGGCGAGCTTGACGGATTGAGCATTGCCGGCGGGCTGAAACTGGTCAGTGAATTCTATTCCGAGAGTAGCGGCGTGAACTTTACCTCAGAAGGATATGGGGTCGTGTCAGCGCAGCTAGGCTATCAACTGGCGGACAACTTAAGTGGAACATTTACGGTCACAAACCTGCTGGACCGGACGTACATCGAGAAGGTTAGTGCTTCTAGTCGGCAAAATTTTTATGGAGAGCCGCGAACATTCATGCTTTCGGTCAGAGGACAATGGTGATCTCGGTGATGGTGTGGTGGTCGCGTGGGGTGAGCCATCCATTTATCAATCGTCATCCCCGTGAAAACGGGGACCCATCGTGCCACCCCACCATGCATTGACCATGGGTCCCGGGTCGTAACCCTCGCACCCGAAACCTGACGGTTCCGGGCTCGGCTAACGCCCGGGATGACGGGAGTGGAGGCTACATTTATCAACCGTCATCCCCGTGAAAACGAGGACCCATTTCGACACCACGCCAGGCATTGACCATGGGTCCCGGGTCGTAACCCTCGCACCCGAAACCTGACGGTTTCGGGCTCGGCTAACGCCCGGGATGACGGGAGTGGAGGCTACATTTATCAATCGTCATCCCCGTGAAAACGGGGACCCATTTCTGGACCGCGCCTTGTATTGACCATGGGTCCCGGGTCGCTGGCTTTTCTGGCCTCGCATCCGCTCGGAGAAAAGCCGCGCCCGGGATGACGGGAGTGAGGTGCGGCGTTAGCGCATGAAATATGACGGCAGGGCAGCGGCCAGGGCGGCATGAATGCGGTCGCGCACCGGCACAGCCGGATCGGTGCGGGTGAACGTGCGTCCGGTGATCCGCTCATACAGCGACACATATTTGTTGGAAAATTCGATCAGGGTTTCGGCCGGGATTTCCGGCAGTGGATCGGTATAAGGATTGCAGCGCGCCCGGATCCACAGCCGCAGGAATTCCTTGTCGAGGCTGATCGGCTCTTGCCCGGCGGCGTGCTGGTCCGGGTAGCTCCGGGCGTCCCAGTAGCGGCTGGAATCCGGCGTGTGGATTTCATCGGCAATGGTGACGACGCCGTTTTCATCAAGCCCGAATTCGTATTTCGTGTCGACCAGAATCAGGCCGTTCCGATCCGCGATCTCGCGGCCGCGCTGGAACAGCGCCAGGCTTTTGGCCGCCGCCTCATCCCACTGCGCCTGCGTCAAAAGCCCCTGAGAAACAATCCCGGCCTCGGTGATCGGATGATCATGCGCACCGACCAGGCCCTTGGTTGTCGGCGTGATCAGCACGTCCGGCAGTTTATCGTTCTTCTTCAGGCCGTCCGGCAGCGTATGCCCATAGACCGTGCGCTCACCCTTGGCATACATGGTCCAGATGCTGGTGTCGGTGGTGCCGGTAATATAGGCGCGGACGACCATCTCGACGGGCAGCATGGCGAGGCTTTTTGCAATGATGACGTTGGGGTCGGGATGCGCGATGACGTGATTGGGGCAGATATCGGCGGTCTGCTCAAACCAGAATTGTGCCGTTGCCGTCAGAACCTGACCCTTGTCCGGCACGGCGGCCAGCACATGATCAAACGCCGACTGGCGGTCGGTCGCGATCATCACCCGGCGACCGTCGCCGAGATCATAGCTTTCCCGCACCTTGCCGGTCTGATGTCCGGGCAGTTCGCTGAATTCGGCGTCGGTCAGCACATGGGCCAGACGCCACTGGTCGAGTTCACTGAGTGTCATGGCAGGGAGTATAATTCCGCTGCCGGGCGTGGCCAGAGCAATATACGCATGGCGGGTATTTTCTCAGCGCACATAAAGGATCAGCAGGATGCCGGCGATCACCAGAAGGATGCCGGCGATTTCCAGCCGGGTGCTTTTTTCCCGGAAAAAGACTGCCGACGCGATAAAGGTAAAGACCAGCTCGATCTGGCCGACGGCGCGGACAAGGGCGGCGTTCTCCAGCGTGAAAGCGGAAAACCAGGCGATGGAGCCAAGCACCCCGGCAACGCCGACGGCCAGCGACCACTTCCAGTTGACCAGCACGGCCGTCATCTGGCCGGGTTCGCGCCACAGCAGGTATAGGCCCATCAGCACGGTCTGGATGACCACGGATACGGCCAGGGTATAGGCCGCCGACATGATGTAGCCGTCATAGTGCAACTGCAGCGAGGCACCGCGGAAAAACACCACGGACGCGCCCAGAAACAGACCCGAGGCCAGACCGATCAGGGTCGATTTCTCGACCAGCCCCGAGAACAGGGTCTTCAGGGTGATGTTGGTCTGCGCCAGCGACATCGTCATCACGCCAATGACGCTGATGATAATGGCCAGCAGGGCACCGGTCGACAGGGTGTCGCCGAGCAGCAGAAACCCCAGCAGCGCCACCTGCACGGTTTCGGTTTTGGAAAACGTCGTGCCGACGGCGAAATTCCGGAACGAGAACAGCCAGACCAGCAGGCCGGTAAAAATGATCTGCGATAACCCTCCGAGCACACAGTAAACGAGGAACAGCCCGTTGATATCCGGTAAAGGCATGCCGCCCCAGGTATGCAGGCCAAAGACGTACAGCAGCGCGAACGGCCAGGCATAAAAAAACCGCACATAAGTGGCACCGCCGGTCGACAGCTTGCCCTTGAGATGCTTTTGCAGTGCCGAGCGCAGATTCTGGCAGAACGCTGCAACGATTGTAATCGGTATCCAGATTTCCATGTGAAAAAGTCCCCCGGCGTGGCGGCATTATGTCCCCGCTTGATGGGCGGGTAAACACCGGCTTGGCGGGATGGGACCGGTTCTCTATCGTACCGTCATGTCCAGCGTCTCCTTCATCGGCAGCGAGATTTACCGCGACAGCAGCTATGGGCGCGGGCATCCGCTGGCGATCCCGCGGGTGTCGCTGGCGACCGATCTGATCGCTGCACTGGACGGGTTTGCGGACGGCAGCTATATCGATAGCCCGACTGCTGATGCTGCCTGTCTGCAGCGCTTTCACACCCCTGACTATGTCGCCGCCGTGATGCAGGCGGAACGGGATCAGGATGCCCCGCCCGAGGTGCGCCGCCGTCACAACATCGGCATCAACGGCAATCCGATATTTGCGGAAATGTTTTCAAGGCCGGCGACCGCCGTCGGCGGCGGGGGCAAAGCCGCCGAGCTGGTCAAAGCTGGCGGCGTCGCCTTCAACCCCGGTGGCGGCCAGCATCACGCAAGACCCGATCAGGCGAGCGGCTTTTGCTATTTCAACGAACCGGCGCTGACCATCGGGGCGCTGCGTGAGCAGGGCTGTCAGCGTATCTTCTATCTTGATCTGGATGCGCACCACGGCGACGGCGTGCAGGCGGCATTCCACGACGACGCACAGGTTTTCACCCTGTCGATCCACGAAGCCGGGCGCTGGCCGATGAGCCGCCGCAATCAGGACAGCTCGGGGCCGGGCGGCATCAATGACCGGGCCGGCGGCATGGCCCGCAACCTGCCGGTGCCGCCGGGCTTCAACGACGATGAGCTGGAAGTCCTGACGGAGGCTGTGGTGCTGCCGCTGATCCAGAGCTTTGAGCCGGATGCGATTTTCGTGCAATGCGGCGTCGACGCGCTGGATGACGATCCGCAAAGCCGCCTGCAGCTATCCAACACGGCGCTGTGGCGCACGGTGGCGGCGCTTGTCGGGCAGGCGCCGAGGCTGATCGCGTCAGGCGGTGGCGGCTATAATCCGTTCAGCGTCGCCCGCGCCTGGGCCGGTCTCTGGTGCGTGCTTGCGGGCCACGAAGTGCCGGACCGTCTGCCCCGGCAAGCCGAAGACCTGCTGCGCGGCATTGTCTGGCCGCACCGGCGGGCGCCGCGGCAAGAAAAAGGGCAAAAAGGGGGCGGGCGGCGACGCCGCCCGAACGCTGGATCACGACACTGGCCGACCCGGCGCATCACGGCCCGATCCGCGACGAGATCAGAACCCTGATCAGGGCCACCGCCTTATTCTAGCGGCGCTTCTTGCATGGCGGCCGGGGCCTTGATCCCCATAAGTTTGAGGATCGTCGGTGCCACGGCGCGCTGCGAGACGACGGTCTCGGCAATGCCCGGTTCGGGATGACCGATGTCATAAAAGGCGACATTGCGGACATCGTCCTCGGTGCCGCCGTGATAGCCGCAATCGGTGAAGCCGTGATCGGCGGTGACCAGCACCCGGTAGCCCCGGGCACGCCAGCCGTCGACATGGTGGCCGAGCGTACTGTCGACAACGGTTGCGGCACGCTGATACTGCCATGAACTGCCGCCATGCACGTGGCCGACGCTGTCGCACGACAGGGTATGCAGCAGCAGATAGTCCGGCGCATGCCGGCCGATCAGGCGGTCGACCTGCGAACACAAATCCTTGTCGGACGGCAGCCCCAGATGAAAATCAGTGCGCCCCGTATCGTCATAAAAGCGGCCGTACTGGATCGGCTTCGTCGGATCGTCGGTTTCCTGATCGCGGACGGGATCATAGGGTGCGGCGTTATAGAGCACGGAAAACCAGCTATAGGCAACGGCGGCGGTGGTCATGCCGGAAGTGCAGGCGAGCGAGAAAATGTTCGCCGATGTCGAGGGGCCGAGCAGGCTGTTGGCGGTGATCCCGTGCTGTGCCGGATCAAGCCCGGTGTGCAGGCTTTCGTAACAGGGTGCCGACATGCTCGGCAACGAAGCCCGCATGCGCCAGCGCCGGGCACGACCGGATTCGACCTGGCCCTCGAGAAAGCCGCAATGGCCGAGTGCGGTGCTGTATTTTAGTCCGTCGACGATAATCAGGATGACCTTGTTCGACATTCAGCCGCTTCCTCCCTAAATAAGGCATAGGACAATGCACCCAGGCCTCTTTGAATATCAGAGTCAGGCAATACCAGAAAGCAGGATGATGACAAAGGACGACGTGACACCCCCCATAGCCGCAAGGCATCCGACCCGGACGACATACCATGGCCATACCCGCACCGATGACTATGCCTGGCTGAAGGACGATAACTGGCAGCAGGTGATGCATCAGCCGGATGTTCTGAAGGCGGACATCCGCCAATACCTGGAAGCCGAGAACGCCTATACCGCGTCGATGATGGCAGACACGTGGGATTTGCAGCAGACCCTTGTCCGTGAAATGCGCGGCCGCATCAAGGAAGACGATTCCACGGTCCCCGATGCCGACGGTGATTACGCCTATTATGCCCGTTACGTCGAAGGCGGGCAGCATCCGAAATACTGCCGGGTGCCGACGACCGGCGATGCTGTCGAAAACATCTTGCTGGATGGCGACGCGGAAGCCGAAGGCGAGAGCTTTTATAAAATCGGGGCCTTTGCTCATGCTCCCGACCACCGGCATGCCGCCTATGGCGAAGACAGGAACGGCTCTGAAATCTATCAGATCCGGTTCCGCGATCTGGCCAGCGGGCGCAATCTGGATGACGTGCTGGGCAATGCCAGCGCCGATATGGAATGGGCCGAAGACGGCAAGACCCTTTATTACACGGTGCTCGACGACAACCACCGCCCGTCCCGCGTCATGCGTCACGTGCTCGGCACCCCCGCCGACCAGGACACGCTGGTCTTTGAGGAAACCGATCCGGGCTTTTTTGTCGGCCTGGCCAAGACCGAAAGCCGGCGTTTCCTGATCATCGATACGCACGATCATGAAACATCCGAGGTCCGCCTGATCCCGGCCGACGGTTCTGATGCCGAGCCGCGTCTGATCGCGCCCCGCGCAGCCGGCGTTGAATACAGCGTATCCGAACACGCCGGGCGGCTGGTGATCCTGACCAATGCCGACGGTGCTCTCGATTTCAAGATCGTCACGGTCGCAGCCGACGCACCCGGACGCGAAAACTGGCGCGATCTGATCGAACACCGGCCGGGCACGCTGATTGTCGCGACCCAGGTCTTCGCCGACTATCTGGTGCGCCTGGAACGGGTCGATGCCCTGCCCAGGATCGTCGTCAGAAACTGGCTGACGGACGAGGAATATACCGTTCGCTTCGAAGAAGAAGCCTATGCGCTCGGTCTTGAAGGCGGGTTTGAATATGCAACGCCCAGGCTGCGCGCGTCCTATTCATCGCCGACGACGCCCCGGCAGATTTTTGACTTCGACATGCAGAGCGGGCAGCGCACGTTGCTGAAGCACGAGGAAGTTCCGTCCGGTCACAATCCGGCCGATTACGTGACGCGGCGCATTCATGCCGTTGCTGCCGATGGCGAACTGGTACCGGTGACGGTGCTGTACCGGGCCGACATGGTGATCGACGGCAGTGCGCCGGTTTTGCTGTACGGTTACGGCAGTTACGGCATGTCGATGCCGGCCAGCTTTGTGACGCCGCGCCTGTCGCTGGTGGATCGCGGCTTCGTCTATGCCATCGCGCATATCCGTGGCGGTATGGAGAAGGGCTATCGCTGGTATGCGGACGGCAAGCGCGAGAAAAAACGCAACACGTTTACCGACTTCATTGCCGCCGCAGAAGGCCTGATTGCGGAAAACCTCGCCCGGCCCGGCAACATCGCCATCCACGGCGGCAGTGCCGGCGGCATGCTGGTGGGTGCCGTTGCCAACATGCGACCCGATCTTTGGCGGGCCGTGGTCGCCGACGTGCCGTTCGTCGATGTCCTCAATACCATGTGCGATACCTCGCTGCCGCTGACGCCGATTGAATGGCCGGAATGGGGCAACCCGCTCAGCGACGAGACGGCCTATCGGTACATTTTATCCTATTCCCCCTATGACAACGTCGAGGCGAAGGCCTATCCGGTCATGCTGGTGACCGCCGGCCTGACCGATCCCAGGGTGACGTACTGGGAGCCGGCGAAATGGGTGGCCCGGCTGCGCGCCGCCAAGACCGATAACAACCCGGTGCTGTTGAAAACCAATATGAGCGCCGGGCACGGCGGTGCGGCGGGGCGCTTCGACCGTCTCGAAGAACTGGCCTTCAATTATGCCTTCGTTCTGAAATCGTTCGCGATCCTGCGCTGAGGATGACGAACCGTTACATCCCCCCTCGTCACCCCGGTGCAGATCGGGGTCCAGTAATACCCATCCGCATCTGGCAGGGACAGGGCGTGCTCGCCACTCTGGATTCCGGCGTGCGCCGGAATGACGGCAGAGGACTTGCTTAACACCTTCATCATCCCGGAATCTGAGAAGGTCGCGCGTCACCGTTTTCAATAATGCGGCGGGCGGCGGTCCGCTTCGTCTTCCGGATCAATATCGGCCTTGGTCGCTTCAAGCCGGGCCAGGTTGCGTTTCAATGCGTCGATGGCCTCCCACTGTCGGGTGATCACATCGCTCAGCTCGTGGATCGACTGTTCATGGTGGGTGACGGTCATCTCGAGCGTGGTCAGCCGGTGTTCGGTATCGTCGCTCATATCCGTTCCTCCGCTCTCAGCGCGTTGCCCCGCGCGCAGTGATTTCCCAAAGATCGACGACGCGGCCACCCTGAACGACCACATACCAGTCATACAGATTGACGGTCGGATCGCAGTGTCCGGGGATCAGCCGCAGTTTCTCGCCCAGCAGCACGCCGCGGGCAGCCTGACCCAGGACCAGCGTGCCGTGATCATCGGATGGCCGCTCATAGAGAGCCCCCGGGATATCGGCAACCCACGGCATCCCCTGATCGTTGCCGAGCGCCTTGTGGCCGGCATCGACGACGGCGTAGCCGGGCCGGGTCGCGCTCATCACCGTCACCAGCACGTACAGGCTGTGCCGGAAGTCGGTGAACGGATTGCCCTGCTGATCCTGATTCTGGGCATAGTCGGCATCCATGAAGATGTATGATCCGCACTGCATCTCATCATAAAGTCCGCTCGCCGCTTCAAACAGAAAACTGCCGGTGCCGGCACCGGTCACGGTGTCACAGGCAAGGCCGGCCTTCTGTAGTTGGGCCTGGGTCTCGCGGACACGGTCACAGGCGGCACCGATGGCGGCACCGCGCTCGTTCGGATTGCGGATGTGCTGTGCTGATCCGTGATAGGCCTGCAGTCCGGCGAAATTCAGGCCCTCTTCTGCGGCCACGGCTTCGGCCAGACCTGCCGCCGGTGTTCCGGCCATGATGCCGCAGCGTCCGGCCCCGACGTCGATTTCCACATAGACATCAAGACTGACCCCGGCCTGCCTGGCGGCCGCGCCAAGATCCCTGACGTTGCCGGCATCATCGACGCAGACGCTGATATGCGCCTTTTCGGCCAGCGCCGCCAGCCGTTCGAGTTTCGAGGCACCCCAGATCTGATTGGTGACCATGACGTTTTCAATGCCGCCCCGGACCATCGCCTCGGCTTCACCGACTTTCTGGCAACAGACACCGATGGCCCCCGCAGCAACCTGACGTCTGGCGATTTCCGGGCACTTGTGGGTTTTCGAATGCGCCCTGAGACGGACGCCGTGCGCCCGCACGGTTTTGGCCATGGCCTCGATATTGGATTCAAACGCATCCAGATCGATCAAAAGCGCCGGTGTATCGACATCTTGCAGATCGTCACCGATCCGGGCGGGAGGGGGCTGGGTCATTTTCGGCTTTCCGTCAGTTTGCAGTGGGCGAGCTTACCGGCCCCGGGGGCCACTTGTCACGCTGTCGGACCGGGCCGGCTAGACGTGATGACGACGCTCCCCCTTGACTTGGACGCTGCACCGGCCAAATTAGCAGATGAGCGCCGGATTGCCCCTGACGGGGATTCGGCATGGGGGTGGCAGGGGTAAGACCCGGGGCCTGATAACCGCTTTGCCCATCGGGGAAGCCGGAGGATGAAATGACCGTATTCAATAATCCGCATCTGCTTGGTTTTGATCACTTTGAGCGCATACTCGACCGTGCCGCCAAGGCATCCGCAGAAGGTTACCCGCCCTATAATATCGAACAGACGGGCGAGCACGATCTGCGTATCACGCTGGCCGTCGCCGGGTTCACTATGAACGATCTCTCGGTCGCGATTGAAGACAATCAGCTCGTCATTCGCGGCAAACAGGAAGACGACGGCGCGCGCCGGGTGTTCATTCACCGCGGCATCGCGGCCCGGCAGTTCCAGCGTTCATTCGTGCTTGCGGAAGGGATCGAGGTGACGGGTGCCACGATCGACAACGGCCTGTTGCATGTCGATCTGCACCGTGAGGTGCCGGAGCCTGAAATCAGGAATATCCAGATCAGGAAAGCCGGCGGCCCGGCGCAAACCATCGATATGGAGCAGGATTCCTGATCGCAGGGCAGGAACCCGGATCAGGCGGCGCGGGTTTCCTGTGATTCCGTCAGAATAGCATACAGGGCGTCGACATCGCCGGTGCCGCGCAGCTTGTCGCAGGTTTCGTGATCACGCAGCAGGCGCGAGACCCTGGCCAGCGCCTTCAGATGATCGGCCCCGGCCCCTTCGGGTGCCAGCAGCACGAAAAACAGATCAACCGGGCGGTCGTCGATGGACTGGAAATCGACCGGTTTCTCGAGGCGTGCAAAAATCCCGTGCAGACGCTCCAGCTCGCCGAGCTTGCCGTGCGGGATCGCAATGCCTGAACCGACGCCGGTGGTGCCCAAGCGTTCGCGGTCCATCAGAACGCTGAAAATCTTGCGTTCCTCAAGGCCGGTCACATCGGCGGCCCGGCGTGCCAGTTCCTGCAGTGCCTGCTTCTTGCTGGTCGCGCGCAGATTGGCAATGATACATTCGCCATCAAGGAGATCAGTGAGTTCCATGGTCTCTTCCTGTTCAACATTTGGCTCTTGTGAGCCGCCCCTTTTCGGGGCTGATACCTGCTTCCGGTCTCAGTCTTTTGCGCCACTCGGTGTCGGATCGATCCAGCCGATGTTGCCGTCCTTGCGGTGATAAACCACGCTCAGCGTATTGGTCAGGCTGTTGCGGAACATCAGCACCGGCAGGTCGGCCAGGTCCATATGCATCACGGCTTCGCTGACCGACAGTGTGGCGATATCGGTCTGCATTTCGGCAACGATGATCGGCTGCGCATCCACTTCGATTTCAACATCGCTGTCGTCACCCTGCAGCACGTACTGCTGTGCAAGCACGACATCATCATTGGCGGGGCGGCGGCGCTGATCGCCGATCAGCCGGCGCTTGTAGCGCCTGAGCTGCTTGGCAATCCGCTCAAGCGCGGCATCGAAAGCAGGATAGGCTTCGGCCGCTTCGCCGCGACCCTGCACGACAAAGCCGCGTGGTCCCGGATGCACGGAGATTTCGACATGCATCATCGCGCCTTCACGTGACAACGTCACCTGGGCATCAATGGCCTGATCAAAATATTTTGTAACGGAATCAGTCAGTTGATCTTCTGCATAACCGCGAAAGGCATCACCAACGTCGACGTGCTTACCGGAAACGGAAATTTCCATACTTGAATTACACCTTTAAGTGTTTGAAATTTATGGCCTTTTTTGCCACGCCCGTGCGCATAGACACAAATGTCTGCCTCCCCTTGGGGCACGGTGGGCGGACCCTAGTGAGACGGCTCCGCGAAGTCAATACGAGAAGCATGAACATACCGGCATAGTAAAACGATTGAATGAAAATGTCATCAACTGGAATGTGGCAAAGAGGTCCGATTCCGGTCCTAAATCCAGGCTATTTCGGCCCTGCTTTTTGCCGGCGCCGTTCCACGGACGAGCCAATTCTGAGTGATTCCCGATACTTGGCAACGGTGCGCCGGGCAATGTCGTAGCCGTCGGCAACCAGAAGCTTGACCAGCTTGTCATCGGAAAGAATTTTTTTCGGGTCTTCGGCATCGATCATTTCCCTGATCCGGTGCCGGACCGCCTCGGCCGAATGGGCATCGCCGCCGTCCGTGGCGCTGATCGAGGACGAGAAAAAGTATTTCAGCTCGAAGATGCCGCGCGGTGTCACGATGTATTTGTTGGATGTGACCCGGCTGACGGTGCTTTCGTGCATTTCGATTTCGTCGGCGACGTCGCGCAACACCATCGGTTTCAGATGTGAAACACCCTTTTGGAAGAACCCGTCCTGTCTGCGGACGATTTCCGCCGAAACCTTGAGGATGGTCGTCGCGCGCTGATGCAGGGCGCGGACCAGCCAGTTCGCGGTTTGCAACTGGTCGGCCAGATACTTGCGGTCCTCGCGGCTCATCGGCGTCTTCAATACCTGCGCGTGGTAGCTCGAATTGACGAGCACGCGCGGCAGGGTCTCGCTGTTCAGCTCGACCATCCACCCGCCTTTGGGATGGCGCACCATCAGCACGTCCGGGATCACCGGTTCGGCGGTATCAGGGGTAAAGGAAAGACCCGGCTTCGGGTCCAGTTCGCGCAGTTCACGAAGCATGTCGGTGATGTCTTCGGCATCGACACCGCACAGCCCGGCCAGTTTCGAAAATTCCCTGGCCGCCACCAGTTCCAGGTTCTCGACGAAGATCTGCATCGCCGGGTCGAAGCGGTCGCGTTCTTTCAATTGCAGGGCCAGGCATTCAGCCAGATCACGGGCCA
This sequence comes from Rhodospirillales bacterium, assembly GCA_040877275.1. Classification (GTDB taxonomy): domain Bacteria; phylum Pseudomonadota; class Alphaproteobacteria; order Rhodospirillales; family Casp-alpha2; genus UBA4479. The sequence continues at coordinate 31,181 of JBBDOA010000037.1, forward strand.
TCACACCGGTCGGCTCGAACGTCTGCAGGATGCCCAGGATTCTCTCGACGCTTGCCAGATCGGTGCCGAGCGTCTCCGCCGCCTCGGCTGGGGGTATGCCCAGATAGCCGCTGTCTTCGACATGGTCGATCAGAAAGGCCCCGATCAGGGCATCCGGGGCGGGCAGATTGGCGAGGCCCAGTTGCGCATTCAGATAAGCGCGCAGCGACGTCTCTCCGGCCAGGGTTTCTTCCAGCCCCGGCAGATCGCCGTCAAAGCCGCCACCATCGGCGGACGTGCTAAACTGGCCGACGCTGACGGCACCGTCTTCAAAGGCGCTGCCCAGATCCGCATCCATGTCACCGGCGGTGACCATTTCAGCGCCGCTCGGATCGCCCAGGTTTAATGCGTCAGGGGCCGGTGCCTCTTCGAAATCGCCATCGCCATCGCCATCGTTATCGGTTTCGCGTTCCGGGGTATCGACGGGGCCTTCCTCGTCGCGTTCCAGCAACGGATTAGCCTCAAGCTCCCCTTCGACGAATGCGGTCAGTTCCAGATTTGAAAGCTGCAGCAGCTTGATGGCCTGCTGCAATTGCGGCGTCATGACCAGCGACTGTCCGAGCCGCTGTTCCAGGCGAGGCGTTATTGCCATGAGCGCCCCCTGTCCATGACGTCAAAGAGAGAAGCGTTCACCCAGATAGACGCGCCGCACGTCCGCATTGCCGACGATATCCGAAGGCGCTCCCTCCATCAGCATCATGCCGTCATGGATGATATAGGCGCGGTCGATCACATCGAGCGTTTCACGCACATTATGATCGGTGATCAGCACGCCGATGCCGCGATCCTTGAGATGCGCCACCAGTTCGCGGATATCGCCGACCGCTATCGGGTCGATGCCGGCAAACGGCTCATCAAGCAGGACGAAATGCGGGTTTGAGGCCAGCGCCCGGGCGATCTCGACGCGGCGGCGTTCGCCACCGGACAGTGCCAGCGCCGGTGCGCGCCTGAGATGGGTGATCGAGAATTCCGCTAGCAGGGCGTCGAGAATGGCTTCACGGCGTTCGCGGCTGGGCTCGACGACCTCAAGGACGGCGCGGATGTTGTTCTCGACGGACAGACCGCGAAAGATCGATGCTTCCTGCGGCAGATAACCGATACCGAGACGGGCGCGTCGATACATCGGCAGATCGGTAATATCGTTGCCGTCGAGTACGATGCTGCCGCCATCCGGCTGGATCAGGCCGGTGATCATGTAAAAGCAGGTTGTCTTGCCGGCACCGTTCGGGCCCAGCAGGCCGACTACTTCGCCACGGTGTACCTCAAGGCTGACACTGCGGACGACCGGGCGCTTCTTGAAGCGCTTGCCGATGTTCATGGCATACAGACCCCGTTCGCTCTCGGCGACCAGACGCGGTTTCTTGCGTTTTCCCGTCTGCGCACCCTGGCCCTGCGCCAGTTGCTGGCCGATCTGTTCGAAGTCGTCGCTCATTTCGTTCCTTTTTGATGCCGTACCCTGGGCGCCATCGTCATCAATTATTCGTCCGGTTCCCGGGAATGAATGTCCCTTGAACCCGACCGCTGCCCTGTCCGCCCGGGCACGGAAATAACCGGCTTATCCCGGTGTTCAGATTAACCTCGGCGCGACAGCCAAGCAATTCGTTGTCGTCGCGGACCAGTTTAACCTTACCTGTCAGCGTCGCGACACCACTTTCGACATTATAAACGCCGCGGTCGCCGGTTGCCGTCTCCCGATCAGTGCGGATACGCACATTATCATAGGCATCGACACGGTAAACCTGTGTGTTGCCTTTGTCGTCGGGTTTCATGTGGGCAACCAGGGTATCGGCGAAAACCTGTTTGTTGTCGCGGGTTGCAACCGCATCCCCCCTGGCTACGGCATACCGTTTGACTTCCCAGTATTCGAGCTGCTTGCTGGCGCTCAGGGTGTCCTTGCCGGAAACCAGCCTCGGCTTTTTGCCGTCGATCACCAGCACCTTCTGATCGGCATTGTAGATTGCCCGGTCGCCGTAGGCGGTTTCGCTTTCGGAGACGATGCGGACATTGCCGAGGGCGTCAAGCCGCCACACCTCGGATTGACCGTTCGGATTCTTGCGATAGTAGGCGCGTAATTCATCGCCCAGCACTTCGACCCCGCCACGCACGGCGCGGGCATCGCCGCGGGCCACGAACACGTTGCCGTCCTGTTGCCATTCGATCCCGTTCTGGGCATGGACATCAATCGGCATGTCGCCTGATACACCACCCAGGCTCAGGCTCTGGGCATCGGCATCCGGCACCTGCAGGGCCAGCCAGGCAAGCAGGCCAAGGGTTCCCACGCACGCTAGCTTTCGGGCTGATCTACAGATATGTGACGCTGTGGTGCTGATGGCGTGTCTCATGGGTTCCTCTGTCCGGCCCCCGGATAAATGGTCAGTTTGCTCTTGCCGGTGAAGTATATGGTCTTGCCCTTATCGACAAGACGGAAGCCTTCCGCCTGCAAATTACCGAACGGGCCCTGGCCTTTTATCGGCTGGTTGCCTTCGGCGGTACTCTTGTCCAGATCAATCTTCGCCTTCTCGGTTAAGAATTCGTAACCGCTGTCGTGATAAAGCACGACCGACCCGATCAGATCGAGTGTTTCGGCCTCGCGTCCGAAGATGCCGCGCCGGGCCGTCAGCACCAGCCATGTGTTGTCTTCGAGCAGGATATCCGCTTTCGGACTGTCCAGTTCGACGACATTGCCGGTAGCCGAAAGCCGGCGGGCAATCTCCGCGGTCACCGAATAGGGTTGATCATCGGTGTCCGAGCCCAGGTATCTGGGGTTCAGCATGCTCGAATCATCGGCTTCCCTGACCGTCAGATTGGCAAATCCGATGCGGAATTTGGCGTCGGATACCTGAATGTGCGGCCACGCGATAATCAGGGCAACCAGCAACAGGGCGATTGTCGGCAACAGAAACTTCATCGCCCTGACGAAGCTGGAATAGCCCGCAGTATGGCGGCGCGGCCCCTGCGCCTCGAAGCCGAAGCCACTGCGGGAACGCCCTTCCAGATCAAGTTCGTTATGTGCCGCAGGAGCCATTTGACCTCGGCTTTGCTTAATTCTGTCGCATTAAGCGACCCCGGCCCTTAAGCAATCATGAATATGCAGGACACCGACCGGCCGTTCGTCGGCAACGATGAAGACGTTGGTGATTTTCTTTTCGTTCATGAAGTGCAGGGCTTCACTGGCGAGGATGTCGGGATGCAGGGTTTTGGCGCCGGTCGTCATGACCTGGGTCACCGGCTTGGTGGTCAGATCGCTGCTCATGTGCCGGCGCAGATCGCCGTCGGTCAGGATCCCGGCGAGGTGGCCGCTGGCGTCGATCACGCCGACGCAGCCGAAGCCTTTGGTGGTCATTTCGATCAGGGCTTCCGACATCGCCGTTTCCAGACCGATCACCGGCAGCTCGGCACCGCCGTGCATGATGTCGCGGACTTTCAACAGCCGCCGTCCGAGCTTGCCGCCCGGATGCAGGGCATGGAAGTCGTCACTGGAAAATCCTTTTTTCGCCAGCAGGGCGACGGCAATCGCATCGCCCAGCGCCAGCATGACCGTGGTTGATGTGGTCGGGGCCAGTCCCATCGGGCAGGCTTCGGCGGCATCGGGAATAACCAGCGACGCATCGGCGGCCTCGGCCAGTGTGCTGTCTGCACACCCGGTCATGGCAATCAGCGGAATTTCGAAACGCTTGCAGTATTCGACCAGATCGGCCAGTTCCGTCGTCTCGCCGGAATTGGACAGGGTGAACACCGCATCCGACGGGGTGATCATGCCGAGATCCCCGTGCGAGGCTTCGGCCGGATGCACAAACAGTGCCGGCGTGCCGGTTGAAGACAGGGTCGAGGCGATCTTGCGGGCGATATGGCCGCTTTTCCCCATGCCCGATACGACGACCCGGCCGGTCACGGCGGCGAGAATATCAATCGCCTGCGCGACATCGTCGCCGATGGATGCCTGCAGTATCCGCAGGCCGGCGATTTCGGTCTCGATAACCTGGCGGGCTGCCTCGATATCCAGGCGGGAGCCTGCGCTATCCATTTTCGGGGCTGGTTTCGGGGCGGGCGTGCCGGTCATCTGTACTCCGTTCGGTCGCACTCTGGCGGGGTCCGGTCGTCTTTGGCCCGGTTCGGGGTCAGGCTCGACCATCCATGCATGATAGATGAAGTATGCGCCTGACAGCGCCCCTGTTCAACAGATGGCGGCACATCAGGTGTGGGAAAAGATATCGATTTCCGGCCAGCCTGCAAGATCGAGATCGGCGCGGGTTTCCAGAAAATCGAAGCACGACCGGGCCAGCCCGGCGCGGCCTTCTCGCACCAGCATTTCCTGCAGCCGGTCGCGGATCGCATGCAGATTGAGGACATCTGACGCGGCATAGGTCTGCTGCGCCTCACTCAGCTCCGGCGCTGCCCAGTCCGAGGATTGCTGGGCTTTCGACAGCTCAATACCGAGCAGTTCCCGCGTCACGTCCTTGAGGCCGTGCCGGTCGGTGTAGGTGCGGATCAGTTTCGATGCGATCTTGGTGCAGTAAACCGGGTTGATGGTGATGTCCATCCAGCGCTTCATGATAGCGACGTCAAACCGGGCAAAATGGAAAATCTTGGTGACGCCCGGGTCCGTCATCAGCGCCTTCAGATTGGGCGCGGCATAGTCTTCCGGTCCCATTTGCACCAGATGGCAGACGCCGTCACCGGCCGACAACTGCACGACGCAAAGCCGGTCACGCTGCAGATTGAGCCCCTGGGTTTCGGTATCGACGGCAACCGCGTCGCCGAAATCAAGCCCCCCCGGGATATCTCCCTGGTGAATATGAATCTCGGTCGGCGTTGTATATACTGTACGGGTCAAACGTTTACCTTTTCGACCTGCGCCTTGCGGCGAGAGGGCGATGGTGCCCAGGAGAAGACTCGAACTTCCACGACCTTGCGGCCACAGGCACCTGAAGCCTGCGCGTCTACCAATTCCGCCACCTGGGCTTCGATACACGCTTGTGTGTGCATCGGAGAGGAGGGATTAGTCCTCAGACGGCACCTTGTCAATATGTTGTCTCCCCAATCATGACAAGTTCGTTGAAAGATTGCCTCAAGGCCCGGTTGACCGCCTGCGACAGGCGGTATAAGCCATATTATCCGAAGTTTACCCGAGGGTGCCAAGCATGGCCAATACTCCGCATCGCCGCATCATCACCGTGTTTGGCGCGTCCGGCTTCATCGGCAGGCATCTGGTGCGCCGTCTGGCCATGGACGGGTGGGTTGTCCGCGCGGTTTGCCGGGATCCGGAAAAGGCGATTTATCTCCGCACCATGGGCGATGTCGGCCAGGTTATTCCGTGGGGTGCCGATGTTACCAGCGATGCCAGCGTCCGCGTCGCCCTTGGAGGCGCTGAGGCCTGCGTCAAT
>JBBDOA010000038.1:0-6991 GCA_040877275.1 Rhodospirillales bacterium
AATTACCGATCTCGGGCTTGATTATAATATCGACCAGAACCGGGGCAGCATGACGTCGGCCAAGCTGCGGCCGCATTGCGACCCGACCGATACGGTTGGTTTGTTCTGTATCCGGCCGGCCAGGGAAGGCGGTGCCAGCACAATCCGAAGCTCTACCGCGATCTTCAACGAAATCGTCGAGCGGCATCCGGAATATCTGCCGGTTCTGTATCGCGGCTTTCCCTATGATCTGGATGGCAAGGCGCCGTCGGGTGACCCCAAGGAAGTGACGCACTTCGTGCCGGTCTTCAGCTGGTGTGGGGGACTGGTCAGTTGCCGCTTCAATCAAAAGGCGATCGAGGATGGTGCGCGCAAGATCGGCCGCCCGTTGAGCCCGCTTGAACAGGATGCCATCAACTTTATCGGCGCTCTGGCAATTGATCCACGCTTTGAATATGCGATGGACTTCAAGCCTGGCGATATTCAGTTGCTTAACAATTATGTCACTTTGCATTCGCGTGAACAGTTCATTGACGGCGACACGCCGGAAACGAAACGGCTGTTGCTGCGCCTGTGGTTCAACCACGAAGGGGCACGACCGCTGGAATTCAGGTTTGCCAACAAGATGCTGATGGGGGCCCGCAAAGGGGTTGCGCCCCGTGTCGCGCAATACGAATTGCCGCAAAGACTGGCGAGCTGATGCCCCCGCATCCGTTCGGCCTTTCGATGCCAAATCAGAAACGACAACATCCACAATAACCGTATCGTGACCGGTTAATCCCTGTTGCTTTCAGGCACAGGCGCCGGTGACAAACTCATCAAAGGAGGAAATCATGTTGAGTAAAATGACGACAAGAATTGGAAAAGGCATCGCCGGTGTCTTCGCCTGCGCGTTGATTGCCAATACGGCAGTTGCAACGACGGCGGTTGCCGACACATGGCCGGACAAGCCGATCACCATTATCGTACCCTTCGGTTCAGGCGGCAGCACGGACCGTTCGGCCCGGGCCCTGGCATCGTTCCTGCCGGGCGAACTCGGACAGCCCGTCACCGTTATCAACAAACCGGGTGGCGGCGGACAACTGGGGCACACCTGGTTTCTGCAACAGCCCGATGATGGCCTGACGCTGCTGTTCACATCAGGCTCGCCCTATATCGGCAACAACATTCTGCATACCGGAGCCAAATTCAAGATCAGCGATTTTGCCTTCATCAATGCACAGTGGGTCGACTGGGATCTGATTGCCTGTCACAAGGATCGTCCGTGGACGTCCCTGGTCGAGCTTCTGAACGATGTGAAGGCCAAGCCGAAAACCATCAGCTTCAGTGTCGTTCTGGGATCAAGCGGCCGGCTGACCATCGCAACACTGCTTGAAGCGATGGGGCTGCCACAGGACTCGATCAACGTCGTTGTCTATCAGGGCGGTGCCAAACCCCGCACGGCGCTTGCCGGTGGGCAGGTGGACTGTTCGATTATCGGTGGCGAAGGCAGCACGGAAATCAGGGAGTTCATTCGCCCGCTCGCAGTTGTCCGCGAAGAAGCCCATCCGGATTGGGATGCGCCGATTGTCAACGAAGCCCTGAAACCGCTTAAAATCGAAATCCCGCTGATCAGTGGCGGCATTCGCACGATTGCCGCGCAGGCATCCTTCAAAGAGAAGCATCCCGAGCGCTTTGACAGAATTGTCGCGGCCATCGAAAAGACGACCAAAAGCAAGGATTTCGAGAAATTTGCCAAACGCTCGCAGTTGGGATCGGAATGGCATGGACCGAAAAAAACCGCGGACATGGTCGATTATAACTTCACGTTCCTGAAGAAATATGGCGACCTGACAAAATAACATTCCGCTTACCGCGTAGGGAGGAAATCAGGCTGTGTCAGAAGACAATTCACTTGCCCGGGATACCCGTGGCGTTCAGTGGGGGCATCTCGCATTCCTTGTCGGGATCCTGGGCTTTCTCGGGTATTACTTGCTGGACAGCTGGTTTGCCCAGGCCAGTGTCGGCAACCTGATTTTCGTCCTGCCGGTAACCGTTTTGTGTGTATTCACTGTTACGATGATCGGGATTGCGCTGGTGCGCAGAACCGTCACCGAGCAGGATCAGGACGGGGCCGGCGGTGATGATAATTTTCTGCCGCTCGCCCTGTCGATTTCCCTCTTTGCCATTTATGTCGCCTTGCTGCCAACGCTTGGTATGGACGTCGGGACGTTCCTGTTCATCGCCCTTGTTCTGGTGGTTCTGGGCGAGCGCCGCCCGTTATTTGTCATATCGTATGCGCTGGCTTTCTCGGCACTGACCGTGCTGGGCCTTAAAGCGATGATCCCGACCAACATACCGACGTTGATATTATGATTTTTGATTTTGATGCGATTCTTGCCGCCTTCAATCTGCTGACCGGATCGTGGGAGCCGTGGATCGTCGTGCCGCCCGGACTGATCATCGGTCTTGTCTTTGGCGCGATTCCCGGACTGTCGATTTCCATGGGCATGGCGGTGTTTCTGCCGATGACGCTGTACATGGATTTCGTGCCGGCGATGCTGTTTCTGACATCGATCTTTACCGGCGGCACATTCGGCAGCGCCGTCCCGGCGATCTTGATGAATATTCCAGGCTCGGCGACTGCCGTAGCGACGGCGTTTGACGGCTACCCGATGGCCAAGCAGGGCCGACACAATGAAGCGCTCGGCCTTGCGCTGGCGGCATCGACCTTCGGCACTGCGGTCGGCTATCTGATTCTCTTTGTGCTGATCCAGCCGATTGCCGATCTGGTGCTGCGCATCGGCCCGCCCGAGATGTTCCTGATTGTGGTCTGGGGGCTGACAATGATTGCCGCCGTCCGCGGCCATCATTTCGGACGCGGTATCCTGGCCGGTGCATTGGGCACGCTGATCGGTACCATCGGTTTCAGCCAGATCGGTGTCGTCAGGGGGACAATGGGCATCGACGAGATGCTTGATGGCATTCCCGTTGTGCCGGCAATGATCGGCCTGTTTGCGGCATCCGAATTGTTCAACCTGATGCAGAAAAAGTATCTGGTCGATGATCCGGAAGCGCGCCGACTGAATTTTCGCGGCATCCTGACGGGTTTTCGCCAGGCGTTTTCCTATCCGGTCGTGCTGTTGCGGGGCAGCCTGATCGGCACCCTGATCGGCGCCGTTCCCGGTGTCGGCGGATCAATTGCCAACCTGATTTCCTATGCCGAAACCAAACGCCGGGCCAAAAAGGGCGAGACCTTCGGAGACGGCAACCCGAAAGGCGTGGTTGCGTCGGAAGCGGCAAACAGCAGTTCGGAAGGCGGCTCGATGGTCACGCTTCTGGCGCTTGGACTGCCGGGCGGCAGCGGCACCGCGGTGATGCTGGCAGCCTTCGCGATGCACAACATCAATGGCGGTCCCAGGTTCATTCGCGAGAATACGGACATCGTCTATGCCATCGTGTTTTCCAACTTCGCGCAAACCATCGCATTGATGCTGATCGGCCTGATGTTCGTGCACCTGCTGGCGAGCGTCGTGCGCGTGCCGCTCCGGGTACTGATTCCTTCCGTGCTGGCGCTGTCGGTCATGGGCTCTTACGGCCTGGTCCAGAATATGTCGGGGCCCTATACGGTCCTGGTCTTTGCCATCCTGGGCTGGGTCATGCGCCGCTATAACTATTCCGCTGCGGCCATGGTGATCGGCCTGCTGTTGGGGCCGATGGCCGAAGCGGAGCTTTTGCGAAGCTATCAGCTGGGGGGCAGCGACCTGACCTATGTGCTGTTCAGGCCGGGTGTGCTGTTCATCATTTTCGCGCTCGCCCTGGCAGCCGCGGCACCGCGTCTGTACCGCTGGTGGACAGCGCGTTCCGCCCGGCAATTGCCGAATTCATCAGAATAACTGTTAACGAATCCAAGGAGAGACCCTGACATGAAAAGATCAACCGAACTTCGTCGCCTGATGGCCGAAAACGCCCCTGTTGTTGCGCCCGGCGCCTATGACGGCATGTCGGCGCGTCTGGTGGAAATGGCGGGGTTTCCGGCCGTTTACGCAACGGGTGGCGGCATTGCACGCAGCACCGGGATTCCCGACATGGGGCTGATGAGCCTGTCTGATATTGTCGTCAGATTGCAGTCGATGGTCGATGCCCTGGCTGTGCCGCTGATCGGTGATGCGGACACCGGACATGGCAATGCGCTGAATGCCGAACAGACGGTCAAGGCATTCGTCCGCGCCGGTGTCGCCGGTGCGCATATCGAAGATCAGTCATTTCCGAAGCGTTGCGGCCATTACGAGGACAAGTCCCTGGCTCCGACGTCAGAGATGGTTCAGAAAATCCGGGCCATGAAAAATGCCAGTACGGATCCGGACTTCGTCCTGATCGCCCGCACCGACGCCCTGGCGGTCGAAGGCTATGACAGCGCTATCGAACGGATGAACAGATACATGGAAGCCGGCGCGGACGTCGCCTTTGTCGAGGCACCGACCAGTATCGAACAGATCGAACAGATCGCAAAAGACCTGCCGTACCCGAAGCTGATCAACATGTTTCATGGCGGCAAGACCCCGCTGGTCGGCACCGAGCGGCTCGGCGAATTGGGCTATGACATCGTCATCATTCCGAACGACACCCAGCGGGCGGCGATACACGCGATGCAGCAGACATTGTCAGCGATCCGCGATGACGGCCATAGCGGAAAACTTCAGGACCAAATGGCCTCGTTTCAGGATCGCGAAGCGATCATCGGCACGCAAGCCTATATGGATCGCGATAAAGAATATTCCGCGGCGAGCTGAATATACCCACAGAAACGCCGGTTGAACTGACGGAAAGCATAATGTCCGAAAACAGTCTGAATACCCGCCGCGAGATGAATGTCGATGGCACTGTCTATCACTATTACAGCCTGAGTGCGGCCGAAGCAGCAGGCGCCGGGCCGGTTACGAAAATGCCGCGCTGCCTGAAGGTGCTGTATGAAAACCTGCTCAGGCATGAAGACGGGATCGGCGTTAACAGCGAAGATCTCATGTTATTCAGCGAACGCAGCCGGGTAATAGGTAGCGATGCCGAGGTGCTCTATTATCCGTCCCGGCTGATGCTTGTCGATTCTTCCGGTGTGCCGTTGCTTGCCGATCTTGCCGCCCTGCGCGAAGCGATGCTGCGCAACGGCGGTGATCCGATGACGATTAATCCGGCAATTCCGTGCGATCTCGTCATCGACCATTCGGTCATGGTCGATTTCCGGGGCTCGTCCGATGCGCTGGATAAAAACATGGACCTGGAATACAGCCGCAACAGTGAACGCTATCAGTTCCTGCGCTGGGCAGAGAAAGCCTTCAAGAATTTCAGGATCGTGCCGCCCGGGATGGGTATCTGTCATCAGGTCAATCTGGAAGCACTGGCACGCGGTATCTGGATAGAAAAATCAGGGGATCACCTGATTGTCGCTCCCGAGACGCTTCTGGGCATGGACAGCCACACGCCGATGATCAACTGCCTTGGCATTCTGGGCTGGGGCGTGGGAGGTCTGGAAGGCGGCGCGGCGATGCTCGGCATGCCGGTTTCAATGGTCTTCCCGCGCGTTGTCGGCTGCAGGCTGAGCGGGGCGCTCAAGCCCGGCGTTACGGCGACGGACATGGTCCTGACCCTGACCAAACGGTTGCGGGAATACGGCGTTGTTGCGGCCTTCGTCGAATTCTTCGGGCCGGGGCTTGAGAACCTGAAACTTTCGGATCGTGCCACACTTGCCAACATGTCGCCTGAATATGGGGCAACGATGGGCTTCTTTCCGATCGACGAGGAAATGCTCGGTTATCTTGAGAAGACCGGGCGCGGCGACAATGTCGCGTTGATCCGTGCCTATGCAAAAGAACAGGGTCTCTGGCACGATCCGGATGCGCCGCAACCTGCCTATAACGAAGTTGTCGATTTTGACATGTCCGCGGTCGAGCCGAGCATTGCCGGCCCGAACCATCCGCATAACCACACGCCGTTACCCAAAGCCAGCGCGAAGTTTACGGAAACGATTTTGCCGTCCTGCGGCGCATTGCCCGACAGCGGCGCACCCGTTGACGGTGTGGACTGGACGCTGGAACACGGCGATCTGGCGATTGCCGCGATTTCCAGTTGTACCAACACATCCAACCCGGCGGTCATGATTGCGGCCGGACTATTGGCACGAAATGCTGTCCGGCGCGGTCTCACCGTCAAGCCGTGGGTCAAAACGTCCCTGACGCCGGGCTCGCGTGTGGTTGCCGATTATCTGAAGACATCAGGCCTGCAGACATCGCTGGATCAGCTCGGTTATCAGGTCGCAGGCTTCGGCTGTACGACCTGCATGGGGAATTCCGGGCCGCTTGCCGAAAACGTCGAGGCGGCGGTCAAGGCACACGATGTCGCCATGGTTGCCGTGCTTTCGGGAAACCGGAATTTCGATGGACGCATCCATCCGCTGGCGCGGGCCAACTTTATCTGCTCGCCGCCGCTCGTGATTGCGTATGCGCTTGCGGGCAGTATGTGCGTGGACATCACGGCGGAGCCGCTTGGCAAGGATACGGACGGCAATCCGGTGATGCTGGCCGATATCTGGCCAGATCCGGACGAGTTGAACGATATTATCGACACGGTTCTCGTCGCCGAACGCTACACCGGCATTTACGAGGGGATGTTCGATGGTGATGCCAGATGGCAGGCCGTTGATGGCGGGGACGGGACGCTGTTCGCCTGGCCGAACGATACCTACATGAAACGTCCGCCGTTCTTTAATGACATAGAACCGGCCCTGCCGAAAACAGGCGACATCCTTGGCGCGCGACCGCTGGCGATGTATGGCGACGGCATCACGACGGATCATATCTCGCCGGTCGGCACGATCACGGAAAGTTCGGCCGCTGGCCAGTATCTGATCGAGCAGGGGGTGCAGCCTGTCGATTTCAACTCGTTTGCGGCCAGGCGCGTCAATCATGACGTCATGATCCGTGGGACGTTTGCCAATATTCATATCCAGAACCAGATGGTGCCGGACCGAAAAGGTGGC
>JBBDOA010000039.1:0-36359 GCA_040877275.1 Rhodospirillales bacterium
TCAGGACAGGTGCCGGGAAGATGAAGAACAGAATGATGATCACGGATGAGACAGTGATGACGACTTTCATCTCACCGCCGACCGGGCCGTCGAAACTGTCAATGGGCTCATCGAAGTACATCACCTTGATGATGCGCAGGTAATAAAACGCACCGATCACACTGGCAACGACACCGATAATGGCCAGGGCGTACAATTGCGCCTCAATCGCGGCCAGGAACACATACAGCTTGCCGAAGAATCCTGCCAGCGGTGGAATGCCGGCCAGAGAGAACATGAAGACGACCAGCGCTGCCGCCAGCATCGGATTGGTTTTGCCGAGACCGGCGAGATCGTCGATGCCTTCAACCATGCGACCACCACGGCGCATGCAGAGGATGCAGGCAAATGTACCGACATTCATGACCAGATAGATGACGAGGTATATCAGCACACCCTTCACACCGTCTTCGGTGCCGGCGGCAAGGCCGACCAGTGCATAGCCGACATGGCCGATGGAGCTATAGGCCATCAGTCGTTTGATGTTGCGCTGGTTGATGGCGGCAAGCGCACCCAGGGTCATCGACAGGATCGAGATGACGATAACGATCTGCTGCCAGTGAACCAGAAGATCGCCGAACGGGCCGACCATGACCCGCAGTAAAAGCGCCAGAGCGGCGATTTTAGGGGCGACGGCAAAGAACGCGGTGACGGGTGTTGGCGCGCCTTCGTAAACGTCCGGTGTCCACATATGGAACGGCACTGCCGATACCTTGAACGCCAGGCCGGCCATGATGAAAACGATGCCGATGACCAAGCCGGTAGAGACCGGTGCCTGACCTGCAAACAGCGTGGCCAGTGCTTCGAAATTGGTGGTGCCGGCGAAGCCATAGACAAAGGACGAGCCGTAAAGCAGCAGACCGGAGGCGACGGCACCCAGCACAAAATATTTCAGGCCGGCTTCCGTGGCGCGATTATCGTCTCGTTGAATGGCGGCCATCACGTAAAGTGAAAGCGACTGCATCTCGAGCCCGACGTACAGGCTGACCAGATCGTTGGCCGAAATCATCAGGAGCATGCCGAGCGAGGCAAAAACAATCAGGATCGGATATTCGAAGCGGGCGATATTGTGCCGCTCCATGAAATCACGGGAAATCAGGATGCCCAATGCTGCAGCAATCAGGACCAGCGCCTTGCAGAACACTGCGAACTTGTCGGTCACGAACATATCGGCAAACGTCAGCACCCGGGGGCCGGCAACCGGAACCAGCAGGCAGACGGCCAGCAAAAGCGAGACAATCGACAGCATCGAGACAATACGGAATGTCGCATCGTCGTTGTCCTTGAGACCGCCTTTCTGGAACACACCGAACATCAAAAGCAGCATGATCACACCGGCCAGGAACAGCTCAGGCAGGGCGGGAACAATATTGGGCATTTCGGCCATTGTCATCGGCTCTCTCCCCCTATCGTCCGGCCAGCTCGAGCATGCCGCTCTGAGCCAGTGACGTCTGCATCTGTTCAATCAGATGCGCGACCGAGACATGCATGAAATCAAGGAACGAAGACGGGTACACGCCCATCCATATCGTGATGAACAGGAGTGGTGCGAAAATAGCCATTTCCCGGCGGTTCAGGTCTTTGATTTTCATCAGATTTTCTTTAGTCAATTCACCGAAGATAATACGGCGGTACAGATACAGCGTGTAGGCGGCACTCAGTATCACGCCCGTGGCGGCTAAAGCTGCGACCCAGCTATTGGCTTTGAAGGCGCCGACCAGTACAAGCACTTCGCCGACAAAACCGCCGGTGCCGGGCAAGCCGACCGAGGCCATGGCAAAAACCATGAAGACCAGCGCATAGGCCGGCATCCGGTTGACGAGACCGCCATAGGCGGCAATTTCCCGGGTATGCATACGGTCATAAATGACGCCGACGATCAGGAACAGCGCCGCCGACACAACACCGTGCGACAGCATCTGATAAATTGCCCCCTCAATCCCCTGCGTGGTCATGGTGAAGGTACCGATGGTCACGAAGCCCATGTGTGCAATCGACGAATAGGCGATCAGCTTTTTCATGTCTTCCTGCGCCAGTGCCACCAGCGAGGTATAGATCACGGCGACGATTGAAAGCGTGTAGACCAGCGGCGTGAAATAAACGCTGGCTTCCGGCATCATAGGCAGCGAAAACCGGAGGAATCCGTAACCACCAAACTTCAACAGCACCCCGGCCAGAATCACCGAGCCGGCGGTCGGTGCCTCGACGTGGGCATCCGGCAGCCAGGTATGCACCGGCCACATCGGCACCTTGACGGCGAACGAGGCGAAAAATGCCAGCCACATCCACTTTTGAGCCTCAATCGGGAATCTGAAGTCCATCAGCTCGATGACGTTGGTGGTGCCGGCATAGCGATACATGGTCAGCATCGCGACCAGCATCAGAACCGAGCCAAGAAGTGTGTAAAGGAACAGCTTGAAGGCAGCATAGACCCGGCGAACGCCACCCCACACGCCGATGATGATGAACATCGGGATCAGTACGGCTTCAAAGAAGATGTAGAACAGGAACAGATCAAGCGCGCAGAACATGCCGATCATGAACGTTTCCAGGATCAGAAACGAGATCATGTATTCCTTGACCCGCTCTTTGACCGACGTCCAGCTTGCCAGAATGCAGATCGGTGTCAGCAGCGTCGTCAGCATGACGAACAGCACGGAAATCCCGTCGACGCCCATGTGATATTCAATGCCGAAGTCTTCCATCCAGGTGATTTTCTCAACCCACTGGAAATCAGCCGTACTACGGTCAAACGTGAACCACAGCATCAGGGACAGGATAAATACGCCGCTGGAAACGAACATCGCCACATTACGGGCGTTCGTCGCCACCACTTCGGCATCATCATGGCGAATGATCAGGATCGCCACCACGCCGACCAGCGGTGCAAATGTCAGGATTGTGAGTAACGGCAAGTCGAACATCTGTTCTCACGCCCCTTTCGTGAACATGTACCAGCTCACCAGAGCGGCGATACCGATCAGCATGGCAAACGCGTAATGATAGAGATAACCGGTCTGCAACGCCGAAGCGCGTCTGGCCAGAACCTTGACTGCTGCCGAGATGCCATCCGGCCCGCATCCGTCGATCAGGGCACCATCGCCGCCTTTCCAGAGGCCGCGGCCGAGCGCGAAGGACGGGCGGACAAAAATCTTGTCATAAAGCTCGTCGAAGTACCACTTGTTGAGCAGGAACTGATAAACACCCTGATAACGCGCCGCAATCTTGCCAGGGATGTCCGGCCGTTTGATATAGAACAGCCAGGCCGTGCCGATGCCGATGGCTCCGACGATCAGCGGTGCATACTTGACCAGCGCCGGAACATGGTGCGCGTTCACGAGGGCCGGGTGTTCGGGCAGGACTTTGATCGCATCGCCCCAGAATTGCGCCATCCCCTCGCCGACGAACAGATTGTAAGGCACATAACCGGCGGCAACTGCACCGATGGCCAGCACGACCAGCGGCAGGATCATCACTTTCGGGCTTTCGTGCACATGCCCCAGTGTCGTGTCGTCACAGCGCGGTTTGCCGTGGAAGGTCATGAACAGCAGACGCCACGAATAGAACGCCGTCAGCAGAGCTGCTGTCACCCCCATCGCAAAGGCATACTTGCCGACACCTGTTTGCGCCGCCCAGGCGGCTTCGAGCACGATATCCTTTGAGAAGAATCCGGCGAACGGCGGAATGCCGACAAGTGCCAGCGAGCCGATCCACATCAACGCATAGGTGACCGGGATCATTTTCCAGATACCGCCCATCTTGCGCATGTCCTGTTCGTCGGACATGGCGTGGATCACCGAACCGGCACCCAGGAACAGCAGGGCCTTGAAGAAGCCGTGCGTCATCAGATGGAAGATACCGGCGGAATAGGCCGACACACCGCAGGCAAAGAACATGTAGCCCAACTGTGAACAGGTCGAGTACGCGATCACGCGTTTGATGTCGTTCTGCACACAGCCGATGGTGGCTGCAAAGATCGCTGTCGATGCACCGACTACGGTAACGACAGTCAGCGCCGTGTCGGAATATTCAAACATCGGTGACAGGCGCGCTACCATGAAGACACCCGCCGTCACCATCGTTGCGGCATGGATCAGTGCGGAAACCGGTGTCGGGCCTTCCATGGCGTCGGGCAGCCATGTGTGCAGGCCCAGTTGCGCCGATTTGCCCATGGCACCGACGAACAGCATCAGGCAGATGATCGTCATGGCATGAAAATCTGTGCCGAAGACATGCAGAACGGCATCTTTCTGACCCGGCACAGCGGCAAAAATTGTATCCAGATGGATCGTGTCGAACAGCATGAAAGTCGCGAATATCCCGAGCACAAAGCCGAAATCACCAACCCGGTTGACGACAAACGCCTTGATGGCGGCGGCATTGGCGCTTGGTTTTTTGTACCAGAAACCGATCAGCAGATAACTTGCCAGTCCGACCCCTTCCCAACCGAAGAACATCTGCACCAGATTGTCGGCGGTGATCAGCATCAGCATCATGAAGGTGAACAGGCTGAGATAGCACATGAAGCGCGGCACGGATGAATCGTGGTGCATGTAGCCGACGGAATAGACATGCACCATCGCCGATACGACGCAGACGACGATCATCATCACCGCGGTCAGCGAATCAACCTTCAGCGCCCATGAAAGCTCGAACGAGCCCGATGCAATCCAGGTGAACAGTTCGGTGGTCCGTGCATTCCCGTTCAGTCCGACATCAATGAAGATGAATACCGCCAGCAGTGCGGACGTCAGCATCGTGCCGCAGGTGATGATCTGCGCGGCCAGATCAAGCGAATGCCTGAGGTGCTTGTCGGCACCGACGCTATAGAGCGTGATGCCGCCGGCAATAACAGCGCCGATCAGCGGCAGAAAGACGAGGATTGTCTCAATCATAGTATGCCTCAGCCCTTCATCATGTTGACGTCTTCGACGGCGATGGAGCCGCGATTACGGAAAAAGACCACAAGGATGGCGAGGCCGATGGCCGCTTCGGCAGCCGCCACGGTCAGCACCAGCATGGCGAAAATCTGGCCGACAAGATCGCCAAGGTGCGACGAGAACGCGACCAGGTTGATGTTGACGGCAAGCAGCATCAGTTCGACCGACATCAGGATGATGATGACGTTCTTGCGGTTCAGGAAAATCCCGAAGATGCCCAGCGTGAACAGGATCGCCGCGACTGTCAGATAGTGGCCAAGACCGATTTCGAACATCAGATACCCTTCCCTGTCTCGACATCGCGCAGCGTGACCGCATCCTTTGGATCACGGGCAATCTGGGCGTTGATACGCTGCTTGCGGACTCCGTCACGGCGGCGATGCGTGAGGACGATGGCGCCGATCATGGCGACCAGCAGCACCATACCGGCGGCCTGGAACAGATAAATGTATTTCGTATACAGGATCTGGCCGATGGCGTGTGTATTGGTGATCTGTTCCAGTGCCGGTGCCGGTGATCCGGCCAGACCGAGCGCTTCAGGTGCAAACGACCAGCCGCCGACCACCAACAGCAGTTCCGCCAGAAGGATCAGGCCGATCAGGGCACCGACCGGCAGATATTGTAAAAAGCCCTGCCGCATCTCGACGAAATTGATGTCCAGCATCATGACCACGAACATGAACAGCACGGCGACGGCACCGACGTAAACGACGACCAGGATCATCGCCAGGAATTCCGCGCCCAGCAGCACAAACAGTCCTGCCGCATTGAAAAACGTCAGGATCAGAAACAGCACGGAATGCACAGGATTGCGCGACGAGATCACCAGCACGGCAGCGGCAATCGCGACCACGGCAAACATGTAAAATGCAAACGCTTGTATCATGTAACCCCCAAACACCCCTTAACGGTAGGGTGCGTCGATCCTCAGCCGTTCGGCCAGTTCAGTCTCCCAGCGGTCGCCGTTCGCCAGCAGTTTGTCTTTGTCGTAAAGCAGTTCTTCACGGGTTTCCGTGGCGAACTCGAAATTCGGCCCCTCGACGATGGCGTCGACCGGACAGGCTTCCTGGCACAGCCCGCAGTAGATGCATTTGACCATGTCGATGTCATAGCGCGTGGTGCGGCGCGAGCCGTCGGAACGGGGTTCGGCCTCGATGGTGATGGCCTGCGCCGGGCAGATCGCTTCGCATAGCTTGCAGGCGATGCAGCGTTCTTCACCGTTCGGATAGCGGCGCAAGGCATGCTCGCCGCGAAAACGGGTCGACAACGGACCTTTTTCATACGGGTAGTTGACGGTCACCTTTTTGCGGAAGAAATAGCGTAATGTCAGCGACATCCCGGAAACCAGTTCCGCGAGGAAGAATGCTCGTGCGCCGCGTCCAATGAAGCTCATCGTGTGCCTCTTTTCACCCTTTGCCCAAAACCGGGGCCATATCGAAGGCCACCAGGAAACCGGATACCACGACAACCGCCAGCAAGGACAATGGCAGGAACACTTTCCAGCCCAGCCGCATCAGCTGGTCATAGCGGTATCTCGGGAATGTTGCGCGGACCCAGACGAAAATGAACAGGCAGAAGACGATCTTGAGCGCCAGCCAGATCGGTCCGGGGATCCAGTTGAACGGAGCGATATCCATCGGCGGCAGCCAGCCGCCAAGGAACAGCACCGCCGTCATCGCCGACATCAGGATCATGTTGGCGTATTCACCAAGGAAGAACAGTGCGAACGTCATCGCCGAATATTCGACGTTATAGCCGGCGACAAGTTCTGCTTCCGCTTCCGGCAGATCAAACGGATGACGGTTGGTTTCGGCAAGCGTCGAGATGAAAAAGATCACCGCCATCGGAAACAGCGGGAACACGTACCAGACGGTGCGTTGCGACTCGACAATCACCGACAGGTTAAGCGAACCGGCACACAGCAGCACGGTGATGATGATCAGGCCCATCGAGACTTCGTAGGAAACCATCTGCGCCGCTGAACGCATGGCGCCAAGGAAGGCATACTTTGAGTTCGATGCCCAACCGGCCATCAGGATGCCGTAGACACCCAGAGACGAGATTGCGAACAGATAGAGGACGCCGACGTTGATGTCGGCCAGCACCATGCCGACATCGAACGGGATCACCGCCCATGCAACAAGGGCCAGGATGAAAGTAATCATCGGCGCTGAGATGAACACGACCCTGTTGGAGCCGGTCGGAAGGATGGTTTCTTTCAGGAACAGTTTTACGCCGTCGGCTATCGGCTGCAAAAGCCCGAACGGACCGACCACGTTCGGCCCCTTGCGCAACTGCATGGCACCGATGACCTTGCGCTCGAACAGGGTCAGATAGGCGACCGACAGCATGACCGGGGTAACAATGGCGACGATCTTGGCGAGCAGCCAGAGGACCGGCAGGATCTGGTTTTCAAACATTTCAGCCATGGGTACCGGTCATCCTGTCCTGCGCGCCGCCGACAAACGTGTCTGTGCATCTGGCCATAGTTTCAGATGCCCGGCTGATCGGGTCTGTCATGTAGAAATTGGTGATCGGCGAGACAAATGGCGCATCGCTGATATCACCTTTGGTGCCGAATGAACCCCAGGGTGCTGCGCTGACGCTATCGATATTCATGAAGGATGCGTTGGCTTCAACGAGCATGCCGCGTACGGCCCGGATATCATTGCACGGGATGGTTTTGCCGAGAACGTCAGAAAGGGCCCGGATAATGGTCCAGTCCTCGCGTGCATCACCCGGCGGGAATGCAGCCAGCCGGCCCAACTGGACCCTGCCTTCGGTGTTGACCCAGGTTGCGTTCTTTTCCGTGTAGGCAGCCCCCGGCAGGACGACGTCGGCGCGGTGCGCACCGGCATCACCATGATGGCCCTGATAAATCACGAAGGCATCGCCGAGCGCGTTCATGTCAATTTCATCGGCACCCAGCAGATAAACGGCTTCGATGTCACCCTTCCCTGCTGCTGCAATGATTTCGTTGGTGGCAAGGCCATCGGCACCGGGGACGAATTTGAGGTCAAGTCCGCCGACACGGGACGCTGCGGTGTGCAGCACATTGTAGCCGTTGAAGCCAGAAGTCTTGCCATGCACGTCGTAGGCTTCGGCGATTTCGTGGCACAGTGCCTGAATGGCCGCGCCGTCTGTGCGCGACAGCGCCCCCTGACCGATGATCATCATCGGCCGGTTGGCTTTTTTGAGAATTTTGCCGAATTTCGATTTTGCGCTGAGGACAGCCTTCAGATCAGCCGGGCCGGTTCCGAGATGCTGATAGTCATAGCGCAGATCAACCGCCTCGCCGATCAAACCAATCGGGAAATCCCCCATGATCGAACGCTTGCGAATACGGGCGTTCAGTATGGCTGCCTCAAGACGCGGATTGGTACCGACCAGAAGCAGTGCGTCGGCCTGTTCGATGCCGGCAATGGTCGAATTGAACAGATAGCTGACCCTGACGGACGGGTCGATTTTTGATCCGTCCTGGCGGCAATCGATGTTCGATGATCCGAGCCCCGTCATCAGGGCCTTCAGCGATACCATGGCCTCGCAATCGGCATGGTCACCGGCAATGGCGGCAATTTTAGCGCCGTCGAGGCCGCCAATTCTGTCCTTGATAGCCGCAAACGCCTCGTCCCAGCTTGCCGGCTGTAATTTGCCGTCCTTGCGGACATAGGGCTTATCAAGCCGCTGGCGGCGCAGGCCGTCACAGGCGAAGCGGGTTTTATCGGAGATCCATTCCTCGTTGACGTCCTCGTTGAGGCGCGGCAGCACCCGCATCACTTCGGAGCCGCGGGCATCAACGCGGATGTTGGAGCCGACGGCGTCCATGACATCAATGGTTTCGGTTTTTTTCAGTTCCCACGGACGAGCCACGAAGGCATACGGCTTCGAAGTCAGCGCACCGACCGGGCACAGATCAATGACGTTGCCGGAAAGCTCGGAATCCACGGCCTTTTCCAGATAGGACGTGATTTCCGCATGCTCGCCCCGGAACAGCATCCCCATATCGGTAATGCCGGCGATCTCGGTCGTGAAGCGGACACAGCGTGTGCAGTGGATGCAGCGCGTCATGGTCGTCTCGATCAGCGGCCCCATTTCCTTGTCTTCAACGGCGCGCTTGTTTTCCTTGTAGCGGGAATGGTCGAGACCATAGCCCATCGCCTGGTCCTGCAGATCGCATTCGCCACCCTGATCGCAGATCGGGCAATCGAGCGGGTGGTTGATGAGCAGGAATTCCATCACCCCCTTGCGCATCTTGTGGACTTCCGGGGTATTGGTATGCACCACCATGCCTTCGGCGACCGGCATCGCGCACGATGCGATCGGCTTCGGCGCTCGTTCAAGTGCGACCAGGCACATACGGCAGTTCCCGGCGATCGACAGACGTTCGTGATAGCAGAATCTGGGGATTTCGATCCCGACCTGTTCACAGGCCTGCATAATCGTCAATCCGGCTTCGATTTCGACTTCATTCCCGTCGATGGTCAGTTTCGGCATCGGGTGTCCTTACCTTCCTGCGCTATTCAGCCGCGGCGGGTTGCTGCCCCGCACCGCGTTCTTCCATCAACGGACGGAAGTGACGAATGAGACCCTGGATCGGCCATGCCGCCGCATCGCCGAGCGCGCAGATCGTGTGGCCTTCAACCTGTTTGGTGACTTCTTCGAGCAGTGTAATTTCGTTTGGCGTGGCATCGCCGGCGCAGACCCGCTCCATCATCCGCCACATCCAGCCCGAACCTTCGCGGCAAGGCGTACACTGGCCGCAGCTTTCATGCATGTAAAAGCGCGACAGACGCGTAATGGCGCGGATTACATCGGTCGACTTGTCCATCACCATGACCGCGGCCGTACCGAGACCGGAGCGCACTTCACGCAGCGAGTCGAAATCCATCAGAACCGTTGACGACATTTCTTTGGTCAGCAACGGCACGGACGCCCCGCCCGGAATGATTGCCAGCAGATTGTCCCAGCCGCCACGCACACCGCCGGCATGTTTTTCAATCAGTTCCTTGAGCGGGATGCCCATCTCTTCCTCGACGGTGCACGGCTTGTTGACGTGACCGGAGATGTTGAAAAGTTTGGTGCCGGTGTTGTTGGGGCGACCCAGTGCTGCGAACCATTCAGGACTGCGGCGCAGGATTTCAGGCACAACGGCGATGCTTTCGACGTTGTTGACTGTTGTCGGGCAGCCCCAGGCACCGACATTGGCCGGGAACGGCGGTTTCATGCGCGGCTGACCCTTCTTGCCTTCAAGGCTTTCGATCAGCGCCGATTCCTCACCGCAGATGTAAGCCCCCATACCGCGGTGAATATAGAAATCGAATTTCCAGCCGCTACCGCAGGCATTGTCACCGATCAGGCCGCTCTCATACGCTTCATCGACGGCGCGCTGCAGGGCTTCGGTTTCGCGGAAAAACTCGCCCCGGACATAGCAATAGGCAGCGTGCGCCTGCATCGCGAATGAGGCAATCAGCGCCCCCTCGACCAGCTTGTGCGGGTCGTTGCGCATGATTTCGCGGTCCTTGCAGGTGCCGGGCTCACCCTCGTCGGCATTGATGACCAGATAATGGGGCCGCTCGCCGACTTCCTTGGGCATGAAAGACCACTTCATACCGGTCGAGAAACCGGCCCCGCCCCGCCCCCTGAGGCCGGACGACTTGACCTGCTCAATGATCTTCTCGCGACCGAGTTCGAGCAGTTTTTTCGTATTGTCCCAATCGCCGCG
Organism: Rhodospirillales bacterium; assembly: GCA_040877275.1. GTDB lineage: Bacteria > Pseudomonadota > Alphaproteobacteria > Rhodospirillales > Casp-alpha2 > UBA4479. The sequence goes on from JBBDOA010000039.1 coordinate 10,702, forward strand.
CTTGCGTGCACCGGCAAGATAGACGTCTTCGAGACCATAAATGTTGGTGAAAATACGATCCTGATCTTTAAGCATCAGTTATCCCCCTTTTCGGAGACTTTTTGCACGCGTATTTCTTCCTGGTGCGCAAGGCTGGTCAGACCGCCCAGCGGCTCACAAGTATAGCGCTTTTGCTGCGAGCCGGTTTTCGGTGCCTTGCCGGCACGCAGCGCATCAAGGATTTGCGCCGTCGACTCACTGTCCAGGTCTTCATAGTAATCGTCGTTGATCTGCATCATCGGGGCATTGACGCAAGCCCCCAGGCATTCCGCCTCAATCAGGGTAAACTGGCCGTCAGCCGTGGTTTCGCCGGTTTTGATGCCAAGATTCTTGTGGCAGGCGCGCATGATGTTGTCGGAACCGTTGAGCCAGCACGGCAGGTTGGTGCAGACCTGAACGAAATGCTTACCGATCGGCTTCAGATTATACATTGTATAGAATGTTGCCACTTCCAGAACCCGGATCGCCGGCATGCTGAGGTATTCGGCGACATATTCAATGGCCGGCATCGGCAGCCAGCCGCCGCATTGGCGCTGGGCGATATCCAGCAGGGGCATCACCGCCGAGCGCTCCCGGCCTTCCGGGTACTTGGCAATCGTGGCATCGGCCAGTGCGGCGTTATCTTTTGTAAAAGCAAAGCTTTCAGGTGCGTCGGTCATCGATCGATCTCCCCGAACACGACATCGACCGAACCGATATTGGCGACGACGTCGGCCAGCATGTGCCCTTTTGAGATGAATTCCGTTGCCTGCAGCGACGCAAACCCGGGTGCCCTGATCTTGCAGCGATACGGTTTGTTGGTGCCGTCGGAAATCAGATAAACGGCAAATTCACCTTTTGGCGCCTCAACGGCGGTATAGGTCTCACCCGCCGGTACCTTGAAGCCCTCGGTATAGAGTTTGAAGTGATGGATCAGCGCTTCCATCGAATGTTTCATGTCGGTCCGTGACGGTGGCGTGATCTTGTGATCAATGGACTTGGCCGGGCCACCGGGCATGTTTTCAATGACTTGCCGCATGATCTTGATGCTTTCGCGCATTTCCAGAATGCGCACCAGATAGCGGTCATAACAGTCACCGTTTTTGCCGACGGGTATCTGGAAATCGTATTTTTCATAGCCGTCATAGGGCTGCGACTTGCGCAAATCCCAGGCGATGCCGGAGGCCCTGAGATTGGCACCGGTAAAGCCCCATTCCTGACATTCCTCGGCGGTAATGATGCCGATATCGACCGTCCTTTGCTTGAATATCCGATTTTCGGTCAGCAGGCTTTCCATGTCGTCGATCAGGGTCAGATAGCTCGGACACCAGGCGTAGATATCGTCGAGCAATTCCTGCGGCACATCCATGGCGACGCCGCCCGGGCGGAAATAATGCATGTGCATGCGGGCACCGCAGGCCCGTTCGCAGAATTCCATAAGCTTTTCGCGATGCTCAAAGCCCCACAGCATCGGCGTCATGGCACCAACGTCCATGGCAAAGGCGCAGATGTTCATCAGGTGGTTTAACTGTCGGCCGATTTCAGCGTACAGCACCCGGATCGCCTGACCGCGTGCCGGAACGCCAATGCCGAGCAGTTTCTCGGTCGCCAGAGCAAAGGCATGTTCCTGACATTGCGGCGAGGAATAATCAAGCCGGTCGAAGTAGCCTACAGCCTGAATATAGGTCTTGTGTTCGATCAGCTTTTCCGTGCCCCGGTGCAGCAGACCGATATGCGGATCGGCGCGCTCGACGACCTCGCCGTCCATTTCCAGAACCAGGCGCAACACGCCGTGCGCTGCCGGGTGCTGCGGACCGAAGTTGATATTGTAGTTCTTGATCTGGGTTTCGGCCATTACTTCGCCTTCTCTTCGGGGGCGTCTTCGGCCTTTTCATCGCCGGGCAGCATGCGCTGCACCCCTTCCCACGGGCTCAGGAAATCGAAGGTACGGAATTCCTGGGTCAGCTTGACCGGTTCATAAACAATGCGCTTCTGCTCATCGTCGTAGCGGATTTCAACGTAACCGGTGAGCGGGAAGTCCTTGCGCAACGGATGCCCCTCAAAACCATAATCGGTGAGGATGCGGCGCAGATCAGGATGGCCGTTAAAGGCAACCCCGAACATGTCCCAGACTTCGCGCTCCCACCAGTTGGCGGCCTTGAACAACGGGGTGACACTGTCGACGGGGGTGTCTTCGTCGGTGCGCAATTTGACGCGGATCCGGTTGTTATGCGTCATCGACAAAAGATGATAGACGATTTCAAAGCGTTCATCGTCAACCGGGTAATCGACGCCGCACACGTCAAGCAGCGTCAGGAACTGACAATTGGCATCGTCGCGCAGGAATTTCATGACCTTGAGCACGTCGTCACGGCGGATTTCGACCGTCAGCTCACCAAGCCTGACCGAATAGCCTTCAACCGCGACACCAAGGGTGTCCCGGATATGCTTACCCAATTCCTGTAGAGCCTGATCCATGATGGTCCGTGCGTCGTTAAAATTTGTTCTCAGCGGAACAGGGTTCCGGTACGTCGAATCTTCTTCTGCAACTGCATGACGCCATAGACCAGCGCCTCTGCCGTCGGTGGGCATCCGGGCACATAGACATCGACCGGCACGACCCTGTCGCATCCGCGCACCACGGAATATGAATAGTGGTAATAGCCGCCGCCGTTGGCGCATGAGCCCATGGAAATGACATAGCGTGGCTCTGCCATCTGGTCATAGACCTTGCGGAATGCCGGTGCCATCTTGTTGGTCAGGGTGCCGGCGACAATGATGACGTCGGATTGTCTCGGGCTCGGCCGCGGCACGACGCCGAAACGGTCAAGGTCGTAGCGACTGACATAGGCATGCATCATTTCAATGGCACAACAGGCCAGGCCAAAGGTCATCGGCCACAAGGATCCGGTGCGCGCCCAGTTGACCAGTTTGTCGACATTGGCGATGACAAATCCCTTGTCCTGCAATTCGCCTGTGACCTGACGCAGGATTTCATCCTGATCGGCACCCGGAGGCAGCGGTGCCAAAGTCCGATCAGTGCTTGTGCTTACTCCCATTCGAGGGCTCCCTTGCGCCATTCATAAACGAAACCGATGGTCAGGATGCCGAGGAAGATCATCATCGACCAGAAACCGAAAATTCCGATGTTGCCGAGCGATATGGCCCAGGGGAACAGAAAGGCGACCTCGAGATCAAAGATGATGAATAGAATCGCGACCAGATAAAACCGGACATCGAATTTGTGCCGGGCATCCTCGAAGGCTTCAAATCCGCATTCGTAGGCGGATGATTTTTCCGCATCCGGGCGCTGCGGGGCGACAATATACGACCCCAGCACTGCGACGCAGGCAATGACAGTAGCGATCCCAAGAAAGACCAGGATCGGAAGATACTCGCTTAATAAGCCTTCCAAGCTTCAACTCTCCCCGGTTTGGTGCCGGTCAATGGTTCGTGATCAATCTGTTGAGCGCCACGAATCAGGTTTACGGTAGGCACTAAAGGTATGCCTCACAAGGAAAGGTATGCCTCACAAGGCCCTGTTTATCAATGCCCTAACGATCCGGCCAGCGTGTTTTTTTGCAACTGCATATAATCCGGCGGTGTATGCCGAACTGACGATTGCACAGCAAGGAACGCACCAGTTACCGGCTGATAGTTTCACGTTCTGATGCGGGAGTGGCGGGACTCGAACCCGCTCAATCGCCATTCAGGAAGTCGGCATTGTCCTGAATAAGGTGCTTCAGGAATTTCATCACCTGTTTGACCCGTGCGATGTGTTCAAGGTCGTGATGCACGCTCAACCAGAAATCACGTTTCACCTTGATCTGACTGGGCAGAATCCGGACCAGCCTTGGATCGTTCCCGGCCACGAACGTCGGCAGCATTGCAATGCCAAGTCCGGATGCCGTCGCATGATATTGGGCGACGAGGCTCGTCGAGCGGAACTGTGCGTCCTGATTTCGCAGTACATCGGACAGCCAGCGCACGGCGGAAATCATGATGAGTTCGTCTATATAGCCGACAAAGCGATGATGCTTCAGATCGTCAATGGATTGCGGCGTGCCGTGCCGGTCCAGATAATCTTGGGAAGCATACAGGAATAGCGCAAATTCGCCGATCTTTTCCGAGTCAATCCTGTGCCCGATCGGTTTTGGGAAACTGATAAGCACGTCTGCTTCGCGTTTGGACAGGTTGATCCAGTGTGCAGCCGTGACCAGTTCCACATTGATCGACGGCACCTTCTCATACAGATCAACAAACCGTGGTGACAGATACAGGCTGCCCAGCGCCTCCATTGTGGCGACGCGAACAGTGCCTGATATCCGTGACGCCTCGCCCGAGAACTGCAAGGCGATGTTGCTGATGTGGGCTTCCACGCCTTCGGCGTCCTTGAACAGCATCTCGCCCGCATCCGTGAGCAGAAAGCCGTGGCGTGTGCGCTCGAACAATTTGGTTTCAAGCGCACTTTCCAGTTCACGAACCCGCCGTCCGATGGTGGAATGGTTAACGTTCAGTGACCGCGCCGCACCACTTAAGGATTTGTGGCGTGCGAGGGCCAGGAAAACGGCGACATCGCCCCAGTCAAAGCGTGAAAGGTCCGGGCCGACAATGCTCTTGGACGTATCCAGTTTATCCGCCATGGACCCTCTGTATGGTTTTGCCGGTCAGGTATCCGTAGAACCTACCATGCGCTCCAGTTCGCCGAAATCCAGACTGCGCGAATCAATGCCTTCGTCATTGAACGTCGCTGCCGTCATCTTGCGACGATTGACAGTCAGCTCAAAGATGTCAAACCGGTTATAGTACCCGACGACGTCATGGAACTGTTTCGGTACGATGCATTCGGCGAGGTTGATCTGTTCGGTCAGGATGACGTCTTCGTTCGCCGAGGTTTCGGCGATAGGCAATCCGTTCGGGCCCACGATCATCGAAACACCCTGGGGGGATTCGGTGATGATGCGCAACCGTTCGGGACCCAGGTCCGATAACCTGTCGAGTGTCGTTTCATCGACACGCGACGCGGCGACCACATTGAAAACCTTTGCTTCAAAGGAATGTGCCCCGGCACGGATACGAATGGACGACGGCAGATCATAGCGTTCGTTTCTGGATGGCTCGTGGGTCGGCCAGGTCGGAGGGTAGCTTGAAATGTGAATCTGCTCACCCTGCGCCATCAGCGAGTAGCGTGCCAGCGGGTTGGTGTTCTCGCCGCAGATCAGGGCGCCGATCTTGCCGATGGCGGTATCGCTGACATGCAGACCGCAGCCATCGCCGTTGGCCCAGACGAGTTTCTCAAAGAATGTCGGCACCAGTTTCCGGTGATGATTGATGATGGATCCGTCTGCGTCGATCAACAGGTTGGAGTTCCACAAGCAGCCGACACTTTGCGGCGCTGACTCGCTGATTCCGATCGAAACGACGACGTTGGCGTCGCGTGCAGCCGTGCAGATGCTCATGATTTCAGGACCCGGCACACGAACGGACTGCCGGGCGAACTCGGTAAAGAAATCGTGGTTCAGGATCGGTGCAGAAATTGCTGCCCACAGCGGAAAACCCGGGAGGAAGGACTCCGGGAACACCAGCAGATCGACGCCGTCTTTCCCGGCATCTTCTATGATCGCGCACGCCTTCCGGGCCGTCGCCCGCGCATCCAGAAAGACCGGCGCGACGTGAGCGGCGGCGACTTTAATGAGCTGCACCATTTTGAATTCCTAAATAGTCCCCCTGGCACCAGGGCCAGGGGGTGGGTGGGGATATTGGCTTATAACGCTTCTTTGCGGAAATCGTAGCGTGGCGGGAGCTTCGCAATCATTTCTTCGCGTGGAATTTTCTTCTTCACGACGAATTTGGAATCTTCAACCCGGCTGATGAAGCAATCAACCATGCCGCTGTGATCCTCTGCACGAAGCAGTTTGGTCCCCTGGGGGTGGGCCAGTGAGTTCGGCATTTCCAGACCTTCCAGAGCCTCGATAACGCCTGGCGTATCCTTGTTGCGCTGCCAGCCGGACATTTCGATGGCCGTCTTGAGAGCAAAGAAGTTTTCGTAGCTTTGCCACGCATGGCTCTTTGCCATGATCCGGTCAGAACCGATCTCTTCGGCATGGACCGGATCGATGTTCATCAACTCGATGAACTGTTTGTGGTATGCGTCGTCTTTGTACTCGAGCGGGCGTGGGAAGTTCTCTAGGAAGTACACACCCTCGGCGGCACCGCCGATATCCCGCGGATCGATGGCTTCGATTGTGCCACTGACGGAATACATCTTCATCTTCTCGTCCAACCGCATGGACTTTGATTGCGAGTAGAACGCGACAGAGAGGGCGCCAAAGAAGACCGAGAACAGCACTTCGGTCTGTTCAGGAATTTTCGCAAGATACGGGACCAGGTCCTTGGTTCCCAACGGCACGGCAATCGGCTCATTGACCGTGCCGCCCATGGCTTCGATGAGTTTTGTGTGCTCCTGATGGTGGCTGTGACCCCAGGCGTAATCAGGGAAGATCATGGTCCAGTTCTTGCCGAGATTCTCAACCGCCCACGGCGCACCGGCGGCGGCCAGGGCATAGGTATCCGTGCCGGTTCGGAAACTGTAGCGTGACCCTTTCGATCCCGTTGCCTCGGTGGCTTCGCCGGACGAGAAATACGGCGTTTTCAATTCAGTCGCGACCGGAATTGACGCCAGCATGATGCCCGAATGCACGGAGCCGACGACAAAGGATGCATTGCGGCGCTGGATGAGTGCCCGCAATTTGCGTGCGCCAATGGCCGGGTTGGATTCCGTATCCTCGGTTGCCAGCTCCAGCTTGCGCCCGGCAATGCCGCCCTCCTCGTTGATGAGTTTGACCGCAGCATGTGCGCACTTGTCATGCCAGTAACCCCATGACGAGAATCCGCCGGTCAGTTCGGCATGATGGCCGATGACGATGGGTCCGGTTTCTTTGGCAAACACATCGCGTGTCAGGCCTAGATATGCGGTCGTGGCAAGGGCGCCGCCGGCCATTGCGGTTTGCAGGAATGAGCGGCGGGTTGTCCCCGTAACCGTGCCATGGGGTATTTTTTTCGTGTTGTCTTTTTTTGAAGATTTCATCTTAATTCTCCTCTGTGAAGCGTCCATGTGAACGGCGTCTTCTGCGCCTAAACGTCAACACCCAGATAGCGATGCAGGGTGGCCTTATCGTTCTTCAGGTTTTCGGCATCGGCTTCATGCACGATCTGGCCTTTTTCCATCAGGTACACGCGTGTGCAAAGCCGAAGTGCCGTTTTGATATTCTGCTCGACCAGGAGGATTGAAACGCCGGTTTCGCGGACAGCTTCAATCTCGCGGCGGATTTCCTTGACGAGGATCGGCATGATCCCCTCTGTCGGTTCATCCAGGATGATCAACTTCGGTTGCATGACCAGGCATCTGGCGATAGCCAGCATCTGCTGTTCGCCACCTGACAGCGTCCCGCCCGGTTGCTTCAGGCGTTCCTTTAGCCGCGGAAAACGGTCGAAGACGTAATCGATAACGGATTGCGGAGGGCGTCTGGAGACGCCGACAAAAAGATTTTCTTCAACGCTCAAAATGGGAAATATGCCCCGCCCCTGGGGGACGTAACCGATACCGGTTCCGGGTATCCGGTGCGGAGGCATGCTGGAAATCTGCTGGCCGTCGAATGTGACCGAGCCGCCTGTTGCGGGGACAAGGCCCATGATCGCCTTCAGCGTTGTTGTCTTGCCGACACCGTTCCGCCCCAGCAAGGCGACGGCTTCGCCCGGTCGGACATTCAAATTGACGCCGCGAAGAACGTGAACTTTGCCGTAGTGGGCATTCAATTCCTGCAGTTCAATCATCGTCGTCGTCTCCAAGATAAGCGGTCCGGACTGCGGGGTTCTCGGCGATTTCCCTGGCATTGCCCTGGGCCAGAACCTTGCCGTTGGCCATCACGGTGACGATGTCGGCAATCTTGAAGACCACTTCGATGTCATGTTCGATGATGATGATATCGATGTGTTTGGATATATCCTGGATCCTGGCGACGGTTTGCTCGGTTTCGGCCGGGCCCATGCCGCAAATCGGCTCGTCCAGCAAAAGCAGTTTAGGCTCTGTCGCCAGGGCGAGGCCGATTTCCAGCAGGGCGACGTCCCCGTACGACAGGTTCGCGGCGGTCTGGTTGGCGAGTGCCTGAAGGCCCAGTTGCTCGCAGATGCTGTCGGCCTTTTCGTTGGCGCGTCTGCAGGTGCGCCAGTTCTTGAACATAGAGAACACGCCGTCCCGGGACTGTGCGGCTATCCACAGATTTTCGCGCACGGTCATGTTCCCGAACACGCTTTTGATCTGCAATGTCCGGGCCAGGCCGCGGTGGCTGATCTGATGCGCCGCCTTGTCGGTGATGTCGTCGCCGAGAAACCTGATCTCGCCGCTGCTGACGGGCAGCGTGCCTGTAACGACATTGAAGAACGTCGTTTTTCCGGCGCCGTTCGGGCCGATGATCGCATGCAGTTTGCCTGTGTCGAGGGACATCTCGACCCCGTCGAGGGCGTTCAGGCCACCGAAGCGTTTGCTGACATTCCGGGCTTCCAGAAGAGGCGTTCCGGTCATGACGGCTCTCCCGGTTCGTCGGAATCGGGACGGGCAAGTTTCCGGACGACAGCGTTGTATACCCCTGCCAGGCCACGCGGCGCAAAGATCACGGTAATGATGACCGCAACACCGACCAAAAGCAGATAGTGGTCCCACACGGTGGACAATTCCTCGCGCAGTACGATCAGCAGACCGGTACCGACGATGGGGCCGAACAGCGTGCCGACGCCGCCGATGATCGCCCAGACAACGGCCTCCCCGGAGACGTGATAGAACATGTAACTGGCAGATGCGTATCGTCCGAAAAACCCGAACAGCGCACCGGCAACGCCGGCGATGAAGCCTGCCAGCACGAAGGCGCTGAGCCTGATCAGGTAGACGTTGAGGCCAATCAGCGCGGCGCGGGTGTCGTTCTCGCGGACGGTGATCAGGGCACGCCCGAACGGGCTGTTGATGACGCGGTGCATCAGCCAGTAACAGGCACCGACGACGAGGACGATAAAGAAGTACTGAACATCGGGATCGGTGACGGACAATTCAAAATCACCGATGGACAATATGGCGGGCACGCTGAAGGGCAATCCGTCATCTCCGCCGGTTACCGGCTTCCACGACAGCGCTGTGAAGTAGAATATCAATGAAAACACGACGGTGATGATGGCGAAGTAATGCCACGTCAAGCGCACGGCAAGGGCGCCGGCGATAACCGCCATACCCGTTGCCAGCCCGACCCCAAATCCGAAAGCGGGCCAGAAGCTGAGGTCAAACCGCGCGATGCCGATGGCGACGCCGTACATCCCGAGGCCGAAGAATAATGCCTGTCCGAACGACAGCAGACCGACGTAGCCGAACAGCAGGTTGACGCTTGCCGCCAGGAGCGACCAGATCAGTATTTCGGAATAAATGTCGACCCAGAAGGAATCCACCATCAGCGGCAGCAGCCACGGCGCGCTCAAGGTGAAGATCACAAGCAACAGTGTGCCTGCACGGTTTATCGCTGCGACGCTCATCGCGTGGCCCCGGCAAAAATGCCATGCGGGCGGAACAACAAAACGGCGCTCATGAGGCAAAGCGAGCCGATCCGCGCCAGCGTCGGATCCGCGAAGCTGGTGATGATGCCCTCGACGAACGCCAGCAGGACGGCTGCGGCTACGGTTCCCTCAAGGTTGCCAAGACCGCCGATGATCACAGCCATGAAGCAGAACGGCAGGATGTCGATGCCGGCCTGGAAGTCGACCGTCGTGATCGGAGCGGCGACAACGCCACCCAGTGCGGCCATGGCAAAGCCGATGGCAAACGTCACCATATATATGCGGCGTGCGGGAATGCCCATGGCCGTTGCGGTTTCAGGGTCGAACCGGACCGCTCGCATCCAGACCCCCATTTTCGTCCTGTGCAGAAAGCCAAAGAACAGGCCAATCGCCAGAATCGAGACCGCGGCGGCAAAAATCCGGTAGATCTCGTACTGGATGCTGAACAGCAGGAATGTACCGTCGATCGGGGCGACCATGCGGTTGGGTGCTGCGCCGTATGTTGCGCGAACGCTCTCTTGCAGGATGATCGACAGCCCGAAGGTCGCGACAATCGACAAGGCCGCAGCGTTCTTGATTGGCTGAATGACGGCGTACTCGATCAGGGCGCCCATGCCGAAACCGATGATGGGCACGATCAGGAACGCCAGCCAGTAATTGCCGGTTGATTCAAAGAGCACCCATGCCAGCACCGTGCCGACCATGAAAAAGTCGCCGTGCGCAATATTAATAATATCCAGGAGGCCGAAAATAATCGACAGGCCGAGTGCTATCAAAGCGATGATAAGACCCCAGACGATGCCGTTCAGCCCCAGGGCAATGATTAAGTCCATTGTCTTTTATACCCTGTACAAGCGCATGTTTTTGTTTGTCATGTGTTCTGACAATTGGTGATAGGATGATGCTTGTTGTTTAAATACGCGGCAATTAGCAATTTTTGCACACAACTGTGCAATTATGCACAGATAGTCCGTCCCGAAGACGATGTCGCCCAGTGGTGCGGTGTTTGAAACATCGCCATGCTGGCCTGGATATCAAGAACGATTGACTCTGTTGACGAATAAGCAGCGTCGTCGCGTGGGCAGAGTTCCAACCGCATTTTTAAGCGGATTGGCGCAAACCGTCTGACATGCGCAAGTCATCTGCAGGACGTAAGCCGTGTGATGCGCTGGTGAAGTTCCAGGTGATTTGCGGGATCTATGTGTGGCAGTCTTCCCTTGGTGGACTGCCCCCCGAAAGCGCAGGGTGGCGGGAGTGACGGGACTCGAACCCGCGGCCTCCGGCGTGACAGGCCGGCGCTCTAACCAACTGAGCTACACCCCCTTACCTGGGGCCGTTGTGGACATGTGTCCGGCAACGGAAGCGATCATCTAAAGCACCCCTATCAGGGTGTCAAGCGATCACACATTCAAAGCGACCATGCTGAACATCTTTTCTGGAAGTCCGTCAATTGCGCTGAAAAATTGGTGGGCGGTGACGGGTTCGAACCGCCGACATTCACGGTGTAAACGTGACGCTCTACCAGCTGAGCTAACCGCCCTACCGGGGCCTGATATACTGTGCAGGATGGTGCACGGCAAGGCTTCTGTCCACGGCCCAAAAGAAAACGCCGACCACGAGGGCCGGCGTCTTCGAAACTCAAAGTGACGTCGATCAGTTGACGGCGTCTTTGAGACCTTTACCGGCTTTGAACTTCGGCTGTTTGGAAGCCGGAATCTGGATCGTTTCACCGGTGCGCGGATTGCGACCGGTCGTGGCTTTACGATTGACCACGGAAAACGTACCGAAGCCAACAAGGCGGACTTCACCGCCCTTTTTCAAAGAACCACTGATGTTATCAAACACCGCGTCAACAGCTTTGGCTGCGTCGGCTTTGGTCAGGCCCGCAGAATCAGCGACAGCGGCGACAAGATCATTTTTATTCACGGCAGATGCCCCCTTTTACAAGGTTTGTGGATATAAGGTAATTCCGCATTCCACGCGAAAAACGAACGTTTCCCGGGAAGCGGCGCTCGGGTTGAATCTAGTGCGGAGGCTCTCTCAGCGTCAATTGAACACCCTGTGCAAACCGCAGAATTCTGCGGTTTTTTGTGGATAGAACCGTAACCCACGGTAAACAAAGCATTATTTAAACCGGATATTTCGCGGATTTTTCCTGAAAATCCAGGAATCATGCCGGCAAAAGCGCAGAATTCTGCGAAAAACCCGAGAATCACCAACACCGATTCGATTTCTTAAAATTTTAAGTTTTTAATTTTCGGAACCGGTTGGCCAAAACAAAGGGCGCACCCTGACGGATGCGCCCTTGTCTTTCGCGTCACGATGCCCTGCTCAGTGTTTAACGAGATCACCGCCGGCATTGGCATCATCACCGATGCGTGCTGCCAATGCAGCCGCTTCGGCCTGATCTTCCTCGGTCCATTCAATCGGCGTCAGCGGTTTCGAAAGCGCCCTTTCAAGGACTTCATCAACCGTTGATACGGGAATGATTTCCAGACCCTTTTTGACGACATCCGGAATGTCGGCCAGGTCCTTTTCATTTTCCGACGGGATCAAAACTATTTTGATGCCGCCACGAAGCGCTGCCAACAGCTTTTCCTTCAAACCGCCGATTGCCAGAACACGACCGCGCAGCGTTACTTCACCGGTCATCGCCACTTCCTTGCGAACCGGAATACCGGTCAGCACGGATACAATCGATGTGGTCATACCGACGCCGGCTGACGGGCCGTCTTTCGGCGTTGCCCCTTCCGGAACGTGAACGTGAATATCGCGCTGATTGAACAGGGTCGGGCGGATGCCGAACGTGTGCGAGCGCGACTGCACATAGGATTTGGCCGCCTGGATGCTTTCCTGCATGACATCGCCAAGCTTGCCGGTAATGGTCATTTTGCCGCGTCCCGGCACCATCACCGATTCAATCGACAGCAATTCACCACCGACTTCGGTCCAGGCCAGACCGGTGACGACACCGACCAGATCTTCGGCTTCAATTTCACCGAAGCGGTATTTCTTGATGCCGGCATACTTGTCGATGTTCTGCACCGAGACTTTAACGTCCTTGCACTCGCCCATCAGAATATCCTTGAGGGCCTTGCGGATCAGATTGGCCAGTTCGCGCTCAAGGTTCCTGACGCCGCTTTCGCGGGTGTAATAGCGGATCAGGTGCAACAGCGCATTATCGGAAATCGACCATTCGGAATCCTTGATGCCGTGCTTTTCCATCTGTTTGACGATCAGGTGGCGTTTGGCGATTTCAACCTTTTCATGCTCGGTGTAGCCGGATAGCCGAATGATTTCCATCCGGTCCAGCAACGGGCTCGGCATATTGAGGGTGTTCGCCGTGGTCACAAACATGACGTCAGACAGATCGTAGTCGACTTCGAGGTAGTGATCGTTGAAAGACGTATTCTGTTCCGGATCGAGCACTTCGAGTAGCGCCGATGCCGGATCGCCCCGCCAGTCATTGCCCATCTTGTCGACCTCGTCGAGCAGGAACAGCGGATTGGACGACTTCGCCTTTTTCATCGACTGGATGATCTTGCCCGGCATGGAACCGATATAGGTCCGGCGATGACCGCGGATTTCGGACTCGTCACGGACGCCGCCCAGCGACATGCGGATGAAATTCCGACCGGTTGATTCAGCGATCGACTTGCCAAGCGAGGTTTTGCCGACGCCCGGAGGGCCGACCAGGCAAAGGATCGGGCCGGTGACCTTGTTGGTGCGCTGCTGCACGGCAAGATATTCGACGATCCGTTCCTTGACCTTTTCAAGTCCGTAGTGGTCGGCGTCGAGGGTTTCCTGGGCGATCTTGATGTCTTTTTTGACGCGCGTGCGCTTCTTCCACGGAATGCCGAGAATCCAGTCGAGATAATTGCGGACCACGGTCGCTTCTGCCGACATCGGCGACATGCTCTTGAGCTTTTTCAACTCGGCAAGCGCCTTCTCCCTGGCTTCCTTGCTGAGCTTGGTCTTGTTGATCTTTTCTTCGATTTCGGTTGTCTCGTCACGACCGTCATCGGTTTCGCCAAGCTCCTTCTGGATCGCCTTGAGCTGTTCGTTCAGATAATACTCGCGCTGCGTCTTCTCCATCTGCCGCTTGACGCGGTTACGGATTTTCTTTTCGACCTGCAGGACGCCGATTTCAGCTTCCATGAAGCCGAGCACGCGCTCCAGCCGCTCAATCACGCTTTCGACCTCAAGCAATTCCTGCTTTTCGGAAATCTTGATGGCCAGATGCGAGGCAACGGTATCCGCCAGCTTTGACGGGTCATCGATCTGGTTGAGCGAAACCAGCACTTCCGGCGGAATTTTCTTGTTGAGCTTGATATAGCTCTCGAACTGGCTGACCACGGAACGGGAAATTGCTTCCAGCTCTCGTTCGTCCCCCAGCAATTCGGTCATGCGTTCGGCTTCGACCTGAAAGAACTGATCGGTTTCAGTAAATGTGTCGATACGCGCACGCTGGATACCTTCGACCAGCACCTTGACCGTGCCGTCCGGTAGCTTCAGCAACTGCAGCACTGTCGAGACGGTGCCGATCTGATAAATGTCATCCTTGCCCGGGTCGTCATCGGCGGCATTTTTCTGAGCCACAAGCAGGATTTGCTTGTCGTCCTTCATCACGTCTTCAAGGGCGCGAACGGATTTTTCGCGACCGACAAAGAGCGGGACGATCATGTGCGGGAAAACGACGATGTCGCGCAGCGGCAAGACAGGAAAGTCTTCTTTTTTGGTTTTGAGATCGTTCGATGTCATTCGTTCGCTCCATTGTGGTCGAAAATCGCTGCATTTCCCGTCCCCGGCAGCTTTCCGACGATTACCATGTTGACTGAAAGGTGGTCCGTTTACCCTTAATGTGCAAGGTCTAACGGCGTTGATATTTCGCCTGTCCGCTCAAGGATACCGGGGCCTGCAGCAGATCACGACGACGCGCTTCAGGCCCTTGCAGAATACCTGGCTGATCGGCTGAACAGAGAGCGATCCGCATCAATCCATTGATTGAATATAGCGCTGTAATTCATTGAAAACAGAGGGTTAAATCACGAAGCCGAGGATTCAATCTCGTTCTTGCGATCCGCATAGATAAAGATCGGCGCGGCCCCGTCATTTACGGTGTCCTCGTTGATCACGATTTCCTCAACACCGTCCAGACCCGGCAGGTCGAACATGGTGTCGAGCAGGATATTTTCCATGATTGAACGCAATCCACGTGCGCCGGTTTTGCGTAAAACCGCCTTCTTGGCAATCGATTCGAGTGCTTCGTCACGGAACGTCAGCCCGACATCTTCCATTTCAAAGAGGCGCTGGTATTGCTTGACCAGAGCGTTCTTTGGCTTGGTCAGGATTTCGATCAACGCTTCCTCGTCCAGGTCTTCCAGCGTGGCGAGTACCGGCAGGCGCCCGACGAATTCAGGGATAAGACCAAACTTCAGCAAATCTTCCGGTTCAACCTCGGCCAGAATTTCCCCGGTCTGACGATCTTCCGGTCCACGGACATCGGCACCGAAACCGATATTGGTGCCGCGGCCACGACCGGCAATGATCTTGTCCAGTCCGGCAAACGCACCACCGCAAATGAACAGGATGTTGGTCGTGTCGACCTGCAGGAATTCCTGCTGCGGGTGCTTGCGGCCACCTTGCGGCGGGACCGAGGCAACGGTCCCTTCCATGATTTTCAGCAAAGCCTGCTGCACGCCTTCGCCGGAAACGTCCCGGGTGATTGACGGGTTATCCGACTTGCGGCTGATCTTGTCGACTTCGTCGATGTAGACAATGCCGCGCTGCGCCCGCTCGACATTATAGTCGGCAGACTGAAGCAGCTTGAGGATGATGTTCTCGACATCTTCGCCGACATAACCGGCTTCTGTCAGGGTCGTAGCGTCAGCCATCGTGAACGGCACATCAAGGATGCGCGCCAGCGTCTGCGCCAGCAGCGTCTTGCCGCAACCGGTCGGACCGATCAGCAGGATATTCGATTTGGCCAGTTCTACGTCGTTTGATTTCGCGCTGTGGCTCAGGCGTTTGTAGTGGTTGTGAACGGCAACCGATAGCACGCGCTTGGCGCGCTTCTGGCCGATCACGTAATCATCAAGGACCTGGCAGATATCCATTGGTGTCGGCACACCTTCACCCGACTTGACCAGGTTCGTTTTGTGCTCTTCGCGGATGATGTCCATGCACAACTCGACGCATTCATCGCAGATGAATACGGTCGGACCTGCGATCAGCTTACGGACTTCGTGCTGGCTTTTGCCGCAGAACGAACAATAAAGCGTGTTCTTGGCGTCGCCTCCGCTTCCGGACTTGCTGCTCATTTGGACTCCTTGATCCGATCCTGTCTTAGAATCGTTATGTTACCCGCCGTTGCCGGGGCCATACAATCCCCAATATCTCCGGTATTCAATGGTGGTTCATTCGGTTACTGAAGCCGGCAAACCGGCCCGCAACCATGGCCACCAGATTATTTGTCACCTTCAGGTTTCGGACGTTCGAAAACGACATCGTCGACAAGCCCGAAATCCTTGGCTTCATCGGCACTCATGAAGGTGTCGCGGTCAACGGCCTTTTCGATCTTTTCAAGCGCATTACCGGTGTGTTCGACATACATGTTGTTCAGACGCTCGCGCAGTTTGAGGATTTCACGAGCCTGAATCTCGATGTCTGAAGCCTGACCCTGAGCACCGCCCGAGGGCTGGTGGATCATGATCCGGGAATTCGGCAACGCAAACCGCTTGCCCTTGGTGCCGGCACATAACAGAAGCGAGCCCATCGAAGCGGCCTGACCAATGCACACCGTCGACACGTCGGGGCGGATGTAGCGCATGGTATCGTAGATCGCCAGACCGGACGTCACGACGCCGCCAGGCGAATTGATATAAAACGAGATGTCCTTGTCGGGATTCTCGGACTCAAGAAACAGCAACTGGGCGCAAATTAGGCTTGAGACCTCGTCGTGAACGACGCCGGTCAGGAAGATGATCCGTTCCTTGAGGAGACGCGAGTATATATCATAGGCGCGTTCGCCGCGGTTGGTCGTTTCGACCACCATCGGGACCAGCGTATTCATGTAAGTGTCTATAGCGTTAGACATGCCGCCTCTCTCCCTCATCAATCCTGTCGTCCCGAAATAGTCCGCGAAGCCCCGGCTTGCAAGGACGATATGTTTTTTTACCCGGCTAGAAATGAAAACCGGGGACCGATGGCCAGTGCCGCCGGTTCCCGGCTCAATGAAAAACAGACTGATCGTTCATCAGCTCGACGCAGAATTCAGTCTTTGGCTTTTTTGGCCGCTGCTTTTTTCTTGGGTGCGGTCTTCTTTTCAGACCCGGAGTCCGCATCATCCTTTTTGGCGGCTGCTTTTTTCTTCGGCTTGGCCTTTTCGGAAGCGGTTTTCTGCTCTTCGTTTTCCGCTTCGATCTGTTTGATCAGGTCTTCCATCGTCGCCGTCTTGTCGGTGACTTTGACCATCTCGAGCACGAAATCGATGATTTTGTCCTCATAAATCGGCGCCGCCGCCTGTTCCAGTGCTTGCGGATTGTTTTTGAAGTATTCCATGACCTGTTGTTCCTGGCCCGGATACTTGCGTGCTTCGGTCATCATGGCCTTGTTCAGGTCATCCTGACCGATCTGGATGTTGTTGGAGCGGCCGATCTCGTTCAGCAAAAGACCAAGACGGACGCGGCGCTCGGCAATGCTTCGGAATTCAGCAGCCTGCTCGTCATCGGGCTCGATGGTGTGCGCTTCTTCGTGATCCTTGTTGTCGCCATGCTGGGCGTCGGAGCCATGCTCTTCATGCTGCCACTGATGGATGATCGATTGGTATTCCTGTTCGGACAGGCGTGGCGGGACTTCGAAATCAACCATATCGGCGAGTTGATCCATGAGCCGGCGCTTGACCAGCATGCGACCGTATTCCTTGAACTCACGGCCCTGTTCTTCACGAACCATTTCCTTGAGTTTCTCAAGGTTCTCGGCGCCAGCCAGTTTGGCCAGATCATCGTCGATCGGCGACGGCTTGGTTTCACGAATTTCTGTGACTTTAACGTCGAACACGGCATCCTTGCCGGCCAGAGCCTCGGCACCATATTCCGCCGGGAATGCGACTTTGACTTCAACATCGTCGCCGGCATTGACGCCGATCAACTGATCTTCGAAACCGGGGATGAAATTGCCGGATCCGAGTTCCAGGTTATAGCCTTCGGCAGCACCACCGGAGAACGCTTCACCGTCGATTTTACCGATAAAATTGATGACGACCATATCGCCGGACTTTGTTTTGCGATTGCCGGTAATCGGCTCGGAAGTCTTGTTGGCGTCGGC
The DNA here is from genome assembly GCA_040877275.1 of Rhodospirillales bacterium. Taxonomy (GTDB): domain Bacteria; phylum Pseudomonadota; class Alphaproteobacteria; order Rhodospirillales; family Casp-alpha2; genus UBA4479. The sequence goes on from JBBDOA010000039.1 coordinate 28,639, forward strand.
GATCCGCTTGAGGGTTTCCTCAACGTCTTTTTCTTCGACCTTGGGCACCATGCGTTCGATTTTGACTGCGCTGAAATCAGGCAGTTTGATCTCGGGCATGATGTCGAACGACATCGTATATTCCAGATCCTTGCCGTCTTCGAAAGACGTCACCTCGAACTGCGGCTGGCTGACCGGGCGAACGCCCTTCTCGGCCATCGCCTGCTCGGCGGAACTCGAAACGGCGCTTTCCAGAATCTCGCCCATGACGGACGGGCCATAACGCTTGCGCAGCAGTGATACAGGGACTTTTCCCGGGCGAAAGCCGGGCATGCTCGCTGTTTTGGCAATTTCCGAGAGACGGTGCGAGACTTTCTCTTCGATTTCTTTTGCCGGGAGCGCGATCTTGTATTCGCGGCTCAGACCTTCGGATTTTACTTCAGTGACCTGCATCGGATTTCCAGACATTCATATATTAACAGTGCATAAGCGCATAAATAACCGCCCCTGAGGGTATGCGGACGTTTGTGGCCATTGGTGCGGGCGGAGGGACTTGAACCCCCACGACTTACGTCACAGGTACCTAAAACCTGCGTGTCTACCAATTTCACCACGCCCGCCCGAGCTTTCAGTGGAGATCGGCTCCAAGGACAGCCCCGCCCCGAAGCGGTGCGACACTCTACTTATTTCGCCTGTAGTGTCAATCGCCAGCGGTGCTGGTGTGGTCCTCGTCGGAGCAAAGCGGCTTTAATCAGGTCAGAATGAGCAAAAGTGCTGGTTTTCAGCCTTTTAGCAGGGTGCGCACGCCGCTTGATGACGAAATTTTGCCGCGGGCGCGGTATGTTTCGTGATTTTCTTCGATTTTACCCAGATGATACAGGTAATTGACCATCATGCCGGCAGACTGATTGATGCCGTTATCCGAGCTGTCACCGAGCCAGTTCAAACGTTCGATTGTTGCCCCGTTCGACAGGTGAAAATGGGCCACCGGATCAGCGGCACGGCCTTCACGGCGCTTTTCTTCAATCAGATAGCGGGCGCAAAGGCGCATCAACGGTGCTTTCAGGGCTTCCGCGATCATCGGATCGCGATGCCAGTCGCGGGTCTGCAGCATGTCTTTGACAGCCCCTTTGAAGCCGGTGCGCTTGTCGCTGATCTCCTTGATGATCTTGCGTTCGGCCGGCAGCAGGATTTTCGGGTCACCGGCGGCAAACAGACCGTCGAGCCATTTCCGGAAACCCGGGATCGGCGACAGCGTTGAGAAGGTTTTCAGGTTGTCGAATTCCTCGCGCAGTTCGTTGACGACCCGTTTGATCAGGAAGTTGCCGAAGCTTATTCCCGCCAGGCCCTGCTGTGCGTTTGAAATCGAATAAAAGATCGCCGTATTCGCCTCGGCGGCATTCTGCACCGGGGCATTTTCATCCAGCAGTTCCTGGACGTTGCCGGCAATGCCGTTGACCAGGGCCACTTCAACGAAAATCAGCGGTTCGTTGGGCATGCGCGGGTGGAAAAAAGCGAAGCAGCGCCGATCTGAATCCAGTCGGTTCTTTAGATCATCCCATCCGGCAATGGCGTGCACGGCTTCGTATTCAATCAGCTTTTCCAGGATTGTTGCCGGCGTGACGTCCCACGAAATCTGTTTAAGTTGAAGCAAATCCACATCGAACCAGGAAACCAGGATTCCCCTGAGATCACGTTCCAGAGCTTTCAGCGCCTGATCATCCTTTGAAAACCGCAGCAGCTCGGCGCGCATATCAACCAGAAACTTGACGCCATCCGGAAGTGCGTTGAACTGGGTCAGGAGCCGGGATCTGGGTGCTTCGAGTGCTTTTCTTAAAAGATACTCGGCATCGCGACGATCATTGTCACTATCGGCAAGCTGCACGGCATCAATGGCAGCATCGACTTGAGCCGGTTCTGTGTCAAATTCCCGGGCCAGAACGCTCAGGAATCGCTTACGCCCGGTTTCATCAAGCGCCAGATAGACCTGTCCCAGCTTTGCGGCCTCGGCCCGGGCAGAGACTTCACCGCCCTTGTTGTTAAGGCAGGCCTGCATCTGCTTGCGCAGTGTTTCAAGGTCGGAATCCGGCAAATCCGGTCTCGCCATGGCCGTGGTCAGGTCATAGCTACTACCTGCAATTGCCCGCCAGCCATCGCGGAGATTGCTGATCGTGCGGTCCAGAAAGCTCGTCGGTTCACCATCCATACCGATAAATTGCCAATAATTTGTGAAGATATCAAGGCAGGGCAGAACTTTTGATGGCGCGTGCGGACTTATTTCACAGCGAAAGCTGTAACGCCGTTCCAGCTCGCCGGTGGCGGCGAATCCAGATAATGCCGGCATCGCTTTCTGAGTGAGCTTACAACGCCATCCTCCGGGCTTTCTGCGGCAAGGACATCAAGAATAGCCATGGCGTGGGCAAAATCCCGGTGCAGATAGAAATCGAAGGCTTCCTCATACTTGGACGCGCTTTTCAGAACATCCCTGCCGACGAAAAACGCCGTATCCTCCTGGCGTTCGCCCATTAATTCAAAAAGCGTTACGGGTAAGCTGGTTCCCTTGGCTTCGACAATATCCACCCTGCGGAAAACGAAATCACGGGACGCCTTGCGGCGTACTGTGTCACTGACAAGAATATTCGTGCCGTATTGTTTGTTGAGGCCTTCGATACGCGATGCCAGATTAACACAGGCACCAAGGCAGGTGTATTGCATGCGATCACGCGCACCCATGTTGCCGACCAGCGCTTCGCCCGTATGCAGCCCGAACCGGGTTCTCATGGCATGCGCACCTTGCTGGACAAGCTCCTTGTTCAATTCTTCGGAAAGACTGTATGCGGTCAATGTCCCCCGGCAGGCATTATCGACATGCAGCGGATCATCGGCCGGGGCATTCCAGATCGCCATGATGGCATCACCGATGAACTTGTCGATGGTGCCGCGGTTGACCTGAATAGCGAAGGTAAGCTGCTCGAAATACTCAGAAGTCTGCGTCATGACTTCTTCCGGAGTCATCTTTTCCGTCATTCCGGTAAAGCCTTCGATGTCGGTAAACAGCAAGGTCACTTCCCGTCTTGTGCCGCCGATCTCGACCGGCTGACCTGAAAGCAACTGATCACGGACCAGTTCACGGGGAACATAGCGAATGAACACGTTCAGCGCGCTGCGCATGCGCTCCATAGATTCCTGCAAACTGTTGATTTCGATAAACAGCGAATCATTCTGCTTTTCCGGAGAAAGATTCATTTCGGTGATTTTGTCAGCCATTTTTCGCAAACGGAGTATCGGCGTGGCGATCCATTCCGCCAGCGCCGTCACGCACAAAATTGTAAAAGCCATGATCACGGCCGTGATCATCAGTGTGTGATAAAGTGTGGAATAAAGGGATTCCGTATAATCCGAAACGGCAGCAACACTGATGAATTTCCAGTTCACCTCGTTGCTCTGGGCGACGGTTTTAAAAAATGCCAGGTAGTCTTCGTCACCGATCGTAAAAGTCGCTTCAGACTTATCGGTATGATCAAAAATCTTTTTTGCGGTTTTCAATCTTGCATCGTCGATCATATCCACGTTTGCAAGTTCGAGACTGGTCTTCGCTTCGGGGTTTTTCAGAATTTTTCTGTAGTCGGGATAGGCGATGATGGCACCATCATCCTTGTAAATCACAACGGTGCCGTTTGCGCCTGATTTGATGCGGGCGGTCATATGGGCAAGGGCTGTCAGCGGCAGATCAACACCAACGACTGCACCGGGAACATTTTGAATGGGTGTTGAAACTGTCACACCAGGCTGGCGCAGGCTTTCAAAGACATAGGCATCCGAAGCAGTTGCCTGATCTTTTTTTAACGCAGCAATATACCAGGGGCGAACGCGTGGATCGTATTTCGTAATCTTTACTTTATTTTCGGGATCATGAATTTCGATCCCTTTGGAGTCAAAAAACCGCCAGGTCTCCAGCCTGTCCCCGCTCCCCGCAACGGGTTTGATAATCCGCCAGCCAATGGCCGCGTTTTCAGGTGAATTCATGGAACTGTGTCTGCTGCCATCGGGCGCGATGTAGTTTATCGCCTGGACGAAACTGCCATCGGGATAGCCGACATATACGCCATAAATTTCGTTCGCATTTCGCAGGTTCGACGAGAGCACGCCTTCCAGGATATGGGTATCATGAACGTTAAATACGCTTACCGGTAATGAGGCGACGGCTTCCGCCGACAGGAAGGCCCTGTTGATCAGTCTGTCTACCTCGGCTTCTGCAGTCGACGCCGATTGGCTCATCAGTATCTTTGCTGATTTCAGGAAACCGTCCTTGCTCTCCGCGAAATTCAGCGAAGCGACAATGGTTATGGCGCAAGCCGTGAACGCCACAAATGCCGTCGTCAGGGAAATACGAAGCGGTAAGTGCATCTGTTTGTTTTCACGTTGGTTTAAAGGACAACAGAACGCCTTAGCTTACTCGTTTAAATCGTAAGTTTACAATATCCCCAATGACGCCTTGGGTATAATTCGCTTTATGACTTCAGGCATTTTCAGGGGTATATCTTCGGCAATCAGCCCCGGACCGGTGATCGCTGCGGCTTCTCCATGACACCAGACGGCGCCGGTGGCCGCGTCGAATGCCGGTGCGCCCTGAGCCAGAAGTCCGCCGACAATACCCGACAGAACATCACCGGCCCCGGCAGTGCCGAGCCAAGCCGGCGCATTGGTATTGATCACGGCGCGGCCATCCGGCGCGGCTATGACGCTGTCCGCACCCTTCAGGACGATGACGGCTCCGGATTGTGCAGCGGCGGCCCGGGCACGGCTGAGCTTGTCGCCGCCGACATCGAACAGGCGTTTGAATTCACCTTCATGCGGGGTCAACACCGTTGGACCCTGAATGGCCTGAAACAGGGTGTGCGGATCATCCATGAATGACGTCAATGCGTCAGCATCGAGCACAACGGCGCGGCGCCCTTCCTTGAGGGCCGCAAGCACCTTGTCACGGGTTGCTCTGCCGATGCCGAGACCGGGGCCAAGAATAACGGTATTGCGGCGCGCATCGTCCAGACTGAGGCTGAAATCGGTCACTGCCTCGATCAGGTTGCCGGGATCGCCGCTCGCATAAACATCTCGCGCGCTTGCCGGTACGGACAACGTTACCAGACCGGCACCGGCCCGGCGCGCGCCAAGGGCAGCCAGTCTGGCAGCGCCCGGCATGCCTGCACTGCCGGCGATGACAACATGCCCGCGGTCGTATTTGTGGGATGTCGGTTGCATGCGACCGAACACGGCTTTTGCCCAGAGTGGCGGTGCATTCTCCCAGGTTGATGGCTGAATGCTTTCAAGGACCGCATCGGGGATACCGATATCGACCACATGCAGCGCACCTGCGAGCGCCCGCCCCGGATACAGCACGTGGCCCGGTTTCTTTCGAAAGAACGTCACCGTCGCCGTTGCCGGTAACGCGTGTCCCATGACCTGCCCGGTATCGCCGTTGACACCACTCGGCAGATCAACCGCCAATGAGGGCAATGAAAGCATTGCGGCCGCTTCCAGGACCCTGGCTGCTACGCCATCAACATCGCGCTGCAATCCGGCACCGAACAGGGCGTCGATTATAAAACATCCCTCCTCCAGTACCATCGGAGCCAGGGGCTCGACCGGGCCAGACCAACGCTTGCAATTGGCCAGCGCATCGCCTTTGAGCGAGTCGGGATCGCCAAGTGCTGCGATGCGGACCCGATGCCCCCGGATTTTCAGATAGCGGGCTGCGACATATCCGTCGCCACCGTTGTTGCCGGGGCCGCATAGCACGATAATCGGTCTGTTGTCGGCCAGCCGGGCTGCGTGCATGGCAACGGCCCTGCCCGCCCGTTCCATCAGTGTTAACCCGGGCACACCGGCCCGGATCGCGGCCTCATCGGCGGCGGCCATCTGACTTACGGACAATAGAACATGTTCTGACATTCAGAAATCGTACACGCGAGAAGGCTTTTGCTAAAGATATCTCGCTACGGACAATACTTTTGTCGGGCAGCGCCGGTTCTGACAGGAACTCTGTTTGAGCGAAGTTCACGTCCGCACTATGCTTGGGAAACTTCAGGAGTACAGCAATGCCTGCAAAAGTAATCGCTGTTGCCCAGCAAAAAGGCGGTGCCGGCAAAACCACCCTGGCGGCACAGTTGGCGGTTGCCTGGGCCGAAAAATTCCGTGTCGCGGTCATGGACATTGATCCGCAATCCAGTCTGACAGCCTGGCATGCGATACGTGGTGAAATCGGACGCAATGTTGCTGCCATTCATCTAAGTGATGTTTCCGGATGGCGGGTCGGCACCGAGCTTGACCGGCTCAAAAACAATTACGACATCGTGCTGATAGACTGCCCGCCGCATGCCGAAACCGAAACCAAGAACGCGATGCGGGCGTCCAGCCTTGTCGTCATTCCGGTTCAGCCTTCGCCCATGGATGTCTGGGCGACCGCACCGACGGCAGCCTTTGCGAAAGAACAAGGCACGGATGTTCGGCTGATCCTGAACCGAGTGCCGCCGCGCTCAAGACTGGTCGAAGCCGTTCAGGCGTTGCTCAAGCAGAAAGACCTGACCCTGACCCGCAATGTTCTTGGTAACCGGGTTGCCTTTGCCGCTTCGATGATGGAAGGCCTGGGCGTGACCGAAAGCGAACCAAACAGCCAGGCTGCGCTGGAAATCCGCGCGCTGGCGAAGGAACTGGAGAAATCGAGCAGATGACCGGATTATCCCCCCTTATGCTGGGCATCCACGCCCTTGCCGCCGTGATGTGGGTCGGCGGTATGTTTTTCGCCTATCAGATTTTGCGGCCGAGCGTGCCCGGCATAGAACCACCGCCGGAGCGACTGAAGCTCTGGGACCGGGTGTTTGCCAGGTTCTTTCACTGGGTCTGGATTGCGGTCGTCGCCCTGCCGACCACGGGATACTGGCAGGTCTATGCCGACTACGGTGGGTTCGGCGGTGCCGGTCTGCATATTCACTGGATGCATGGCACCGGCTGGTTGATGATCGTGCTGTTTATCTATCTCTATATGAAACCCTACGCCGCGTTCAAGGCGGCCGTCTCCGAACAGAACTGGGAAGTGGCCAGGGGAAATCTGGAACGAATTCGCAAGATCGTTGCCACCAACCTGGTGCTCGGAATCATTACAGTTCTGCTGGGATCAAGCGGTCGTCTGTGGGGCTGGGTGGATTAACCCGCACACGCGCGGGAATGGATTGACCGTCGTCTTGATACCTTCCTGGGTCGCTCATTGCGGGTACCACGCGGCTTTTCTTTTCTCATGAAAGCTCCGGAGTCCTTCGGACGCTTCTTCGGTCTGGCGTTGCCGGGAATGTCCCTCGGCGAGCCTGGCAGCAAGGGCGTCATTGATGTACAGGCCTGATGTTTCAAACAGGACACGTTTTGTCTCGCTGACCGCACCGGGCCCGTTCATCAGGATCTGATCAATAATTTCATCTCCTTTATTTTCGAGTTGGTCCCTTTGACAAACACAGTGGACAAGACCCAGACGCTCGGCGGTTCTGGCGTCAAAGCGCTCTGCAGTGACGGCATAACGACGGACCTGTCTTGGGCCGATGGCGGCGGCAAGTTGCGGGATGATGGGTCCGGCATGCAGGCCCCAGCGTACCTCGGCGATTGAAAAAAGCGCATCATCAGCGGCGACCACGACATCACAGGCGGCGATAATACCGGTACCGCCCCCAAAGCAGGCACCGTGGACCAGTGCGACG
>JBBDOA010000040.1:0-27205 GCA_040877275.1 Rhodospirillales bacterium
GAGCGTGTGTGGTTTAACAAGCTCTTCATACGAAATCGTCCCCGGTTTGGCGCAAGCCCCCTCAACGGCAATTTCCCACGGGCGCGGTTTGAAATCCTGGGCATTATCCTTGGGATCGCGTTTGCCGGTGCCGAATTCATAGAAATTGTTGTAGCCGGTGATGTCATCATAGTCGTTGAGGGGATCATTTTCCGGCATGTTTTCCGCCGACCATCTGGTCTTTTTAACACCGGCCAGCGGCGTTCGGGCTGCATATGCCGGCAGGGACGGCAAGGCGCTTGCGGCCAGCCCAACCCCGGCCAGAGCAGCGGTTTTCAGAAAAGCGCGACGATTATCGAACACGGATCTGGGTGTGATTTCCGAGCCCGAAACATCCATGGCCTTGCGATTTTTGATTAACATCCTGCGCTCCCGTTTCCGCTATGTTACGGCATTGTCCCCCTGTGGGCAGTTGTCTGCAAGCAGGGCACTGTTGCCATCCAGCCCTAGTGGATAAAGTCAAACAAGCCATCGTATGGATACCATATGTTAGACATTATCCACTTGATAGCGTATTCGATGGGTCGGGTGCCACTAACGACCGTTCACGATTTCGACAGCGGTCAAGTCTTCGGCATCGACCGTCGGATTTAATGTATGCGCGTTCTGTATCATCTTTGGCTTTCCCCGTTTTCACGCAAGGTCCGTATTGTCCTTGGCGAGAAGCGAATCGATTTCGAGATGAAGGCCGAAAACGTCTGGCGGCGGCGCGAAGAATTTCTGGCCATCAACCCGATGGGCGAAGTGCCGGTGCTGGTCGAACCGGACGGCACCGCACTGTCCGGATCACTGGTGATTTCCGAATTTCTCGATGAAATGCGCCCCGATCCGCCACTGCTCGGACGACAGCCTTTTCACCGGGCGGAAGTGCGCCGGCTCGTCGACTGGTTTGATCGCAAGTTCAATATCGAAGTCACGGAAAAGCTGGTCGGTGAGAAGTTCATGAAACGGTTTCTGGGTCTGGGCGAACCGGACTCAGCGCAAGTCCGCGCCGGACACAGCAATATTCATACCCATATGGATTATATTGCGTATCTGGTCGAGCGCCGCAAATGGCTTGCCGGCGATGATTTCTCGCTCGCCGATATTGCCGCCGCGGCGCATCTCTCAACACTCGATTACATCGGCGATGTTCCCTGGGCCAGCCATGAAAGCGTCAAGGACTGGTATGCCCGGATCAAGTCACGGCCCAGCTTCCGCCCCTTGCTCGGCGACCGCATTCCAAACGCCCCGCCACCAAAGCATTACGCCGATCTGGATTTCTGATCATCAGAGCCAAGCCCGCGGGCTCAGTCGACTTTGACGTCCATTTTCTCGATATTCTTCTGCGCCAGACGGCCGGCTTCGCCCTCCGGATCCAGTTCAAGAACCTTGAGCCAATCAGCCCGCGCTGACGTGTTATTTCCCGAGAGCCGAAACAGAATGCCGCGTTCAAGCAAGGCGGCCGGGTCATTTGGAGACAATTCCAGCGCCGCGTTGATGTCGGCCCGTGCTTTCCCCGGTTCTTCGAGATATCTGTAGGCGCTGCCCCTGAAAGTGTAGGCATCGACCCGTTTCGGATCGGCCGAGATGGCGTTCGTCAGATCTTCGACGGCACCCTTGTAATCGCTCATTGCAGCCCTTGCCTGAGCACGGTCGATGAGCACCTCCGGGCGACCCCTGAGCAGTTTGACCGCTTCACTCAGCGCCGCTTCTGCGCGGGCGGCATCACCGAACAGCAGCCATGCCTGACCGGCCTGCGCCAGGATCTGCCCCTTGAATTCAGGTTCTGCGACAATATTCTCTGCCAAAACCTCGAGCCTGCGAGCGGCGAATTCCGTTTGCCCCGCATACAGCAGGGCTACAGATGCGCAATGTTCAGCGGCGTCGCCACCGCCCAGACCTTTCCAGGCAGTGGCCAATTCAAACGCGTCATTCGGGTCCGAGGGCGCTATTGCCATACAGCGCGCGTATTCCCGGGCGTTGTTGATTTCCGCAGCAGCAAGCGGCACTGAAAACAACAATGAGGCCAGAAAAAATATACTGCTGTGACGAAAACTGGTCATCGCACGCCGGCCCCTTTCGGGTTAGAATTCACATCAAGCATATCAAGGCTTCTAAGGTGCCAAGGCATCGCCGACAAGCCCGGAAAAGTATGCCGTAAAAGTATATATGAGGAGTGTGACACGTGACCAGACGCGGCGGCCCCCGTCTTTTCTGCTTCGGCATCGGCTATTCCGCCGAAGCCCTGATCCACCATTTGTCAGTGGCCGAGTGGACCGTCAGCGGGACCGTCAGGGAACCTGACAAGCTACAGCGATTGAGCCGTGCGGGCATCGACACACATCTCTGGAACGGCGATATACTCTCTGACGAGATCACGGCAAAACTCATGACATCGAGCCATGTGCTCGTTTCCGTGCCGCCCGGCGAAAGCGGCGACCCTGTTCTGAATGCCGCCCGCGAAGCCGTCATCCGCATGCCGTCGTTGAACTGGCTCGGTTATTTGTCGACGACCGGCGTCTATGGCGACACCAATGGTGCGTGGGTTAACGAATCCGCCCCCCTCAACCCGTCAAGCGCGCGCTCGGTGCGGCGCGTTCAGGCAGAACAGGGCTGGCTTGATCTGTTCAACACCAATGCCGTTCCCGTGCATGTTTTTCGTCTCGCCGGCATCTATGGCCCGGCCCGTTCGGTGTTCGACCAGATCAAGACCCGGAACGCCAAGCGCATCGACAAGCCCGGGCATGCCTTTTCCCGCATCCATGTCGCCGACATTGCCCGCGTGCTCGCCGCATCCATTGCCAAACCCCATCCGGGCGCGATCTACAATGTCTGCGACAATGAGCCGGCACCGCCATCGGAAGTTACCGGATACGCCTGTGAACTGCTCGACCAGGAACCGCCTCCGCTCGAGGATTTTGCTACCGTCAAAAGCCGCATGAGCCCGATGGCACTGAGTTTCTGGAATGATAACCGGCGTGTCGACAACACACGCATCCGAACCGAGCTGGGCGTCAAGTTGCAACATCCGGACTATCGATCCGGCCTGCAGGCGATACTGGCGGAAGAAGGCTGAGTTGGAACTGTTTCAGTCTACGAGCTCAAAACGGGCGGATTTGGAGTCATAGATCTCCAGCTGCGCCGTTTCGATATCGAAAAACCAGCCGTGCAGTTTGATGGTTTTTTCCGCCATGCGATCACGAATCCAGGGGAACGTCGTCAAATTCTCAAGTGACACCAGAACCGCGTTCCGCTCACAGGCACGCTGTGTTTCCTCTTCGCTCGCATCCGGCATGGTAGCCAGCACCCTGCGGTGCGCCGAAGACAGCATCGACACCCATGCCGGGACGAACTTGTAGCCGTCCTTGATCACTTCCTTGCCCCGGATCATGGCGTGGATACCGCCGCAGTGGGCGTGCCCCAGGACAATGATGTTGGGAACATTGAGGCCCAGCACAGCGAATTCAAGTGCGGCGCTGGTCCCGTGAAACGTCCCTTCCTCTTCCATCGGCGGCACCAGATTGGCAACGTTTCGGATCATGAAAATATCGCCGGGTTCGGCGCGAAACACCAAAGCCGGATCAACCCTGGAATCCGAACAGGCAATGACGGCGGCCTGCGGTTTCTGCCCTGCTTTGACAAGGGCACTCAGACGTTCGTAATGATCTTCGGGCATGGCGTTGCGATAAGCCCGGTAGCCATCCAGCATGCGTTCGATAGCATCCATCTTCAAAAATTCTCCAACATCGCGTCTACGGTGCGTCTGAGGCGGTCCAGATCACGCGGTTCCGACAATCGATGGTCGCCGCCTTTGACAAACTGCACCTCGACGTCTGCACTGTCCAAACATTCCATAAGTTTCAGTGCTGTTTGCCATGGTACGTCCTGATCATCAATCCCATGAATGAGCCGAACCGGGATGTTGAGGGCGATGCTGCCCGTCAGCAGCAAATGCTGATCCCCTTCATCGAGCAGGTTTTTCTGGATTCGATACGGCTCCTGATCATCGTAGCAGTTGGGAATATCGCAATATCCCTGCTGATCAAGCGCCTTCAACTGATCGGGGGTCAACGCCGCCGGGATCAGATCACGGGTAAAATCCGGGGCCGCCGCAATGCCGACCAGTCCAGCGATCCGTTGCGGTCGCCTGAGTGCCGCGAGCAGCATGATCCAGCCCCCCATTGACGATCCGACCAGGATCTGCGGGCCTTCGGCAACCTGATCCAGTACCGAAACGGCATCATCCGTCCAGCGCCCGATGGTTCCGTCTTCAAAGGCACCCGAGGACGCGCCGTGGCCGAAATAATCAAACCGGGTAAAGGCGCGCCCCTTGCGCACACAATATTCTTCAAGGGCTGTTGCCTTGCCGCCCTGCATGTCCGATTTAAAGCCTGTCAGGAACATCACACCCGGCGACTTGCCAGCGGTGTTATGGTAAGCAATCATTGAGCCGTCCTGGCTGGTCAGTAGCGCCGGGGCTTTTGTTTGATCAGACATGCGGGCTCCCCTATTAAAGTGACATGGTCATGAACGACAGTGCGCACCTTAACACTCAGGATGACGGAATGGCACGCCCCGAGGATCAGGGCGGCAAGCCGCCGACGGTGCTGCAGATACTGCCGGCACTCGGCGGCAGTGGCGGCGTCGAAAGGGGAACCGTCGAGATTGCCGGAGCCATTACCGCTGCCGGCGGTCGCGCCCTGGTCGCGTCGGAAGGCGGCCTGCTGGTCCACGATCTGACCCGCGTGCACGCCGAACACATCACCCTGCCCGTTGCCTCGAAAAATCCGCTGGTCATGTACCGGAACATCGAACGGATGGTCGATCTGATCAAACGCGAACGGGTCGACATTGTTCATGTCCGTTCCCGAGCCCCGGCGTGGAGCGCCTATATCGCCTGCCAGCGCACCAAAGTACCCCTGGTTACCACGTTCCACGGCACCTATTCGATCGGCAACTGGCTGAAACGGAAATACAACGCCGTGATGACGTTCGGTGACAGCGTGATTGCCATTTCAACCTTTATCGGCGGTCATATCCGAAGGCATTACGGCGTCCCTGTCGACAAGATCCGGGTCATCCACCGCGGTGTCGATCTGGAACGGTTCGATCCCGAGAAAGTCTCCGCCGAGCGCGTCATCAAGCTCGCCAACGAATGGCGGCTACCGGATGGCTTGCCGATCATCATGCTGCCGGGACGACTGACCCGCTGGAAGGGTCAGCTGGTCCTGATCGACGCCATCGCCAAGCTTGACCGCAAGGATATCCGCTGTCTTCTCGTCGGCAGCGCACAGGGCCGGGATGATTACCGCCGAGAACTGGAGAACAGGATCACCCAGCACAGTCTGGAAGAAGTCATCCGCATCGTCGAACACTGCGATGACATGCCGGCAGCCTATAAACTGACGGATCTCGTTGTTTCCGCATCCACCGACCCGGAAGCGTTCGGGCGCATCATCTGCGAGGCGCAGGCCATGGGTCGCCCGGTGATCGCATCAGATCACGGTGGCGCGCGCGAGACCGTATTGCCCGGGATCACCGGCTGGCTGACCCCGCCCGGCGATGCCGACGCGCTGGCCATGGCCCTTGAGGTCGGCCTCGCCCTGAACGGTGCCGCCCGCACGAAGCTGGCCCAAACCGCCATCGACCATGTCCGCAAAAATTTTTCGAAAAATCAGATGTGCGATAAGACCCTTGAAGTCTACAACGAGGTTCTGGCGGCACGGGGACGCGCCTGAGGCCGATGCGGACCCCAGCTTCAGACCCGAAACGTGTTCTTGTCATCAAACTGGGCGCGCTTGGCGATGTCGTACAGGCGCTGGGGCCGATGGCGGCGATCCGCAAGCATCACAGCGCTGACCATATCACCGTTCTGACCACGGCACCGTTTGAAGCACTGATCGCCGGCGCCGGCGTCGCCGACGAAATATGGCTCGACCGAAAACCTGGCTTTTTCGATCTGTGCGGCTGGCTCGCCCTGCGCCGACAATTGCGGAGCGCCGGCTTCAGGCGGGTATACGATCTGCAGACGTCGGATCGATCCAGCGGGTATTTCCGTCTGTTCTGGCCCGGCCCCAAACCGGAATGGTCGGGAATCGCTGCCGGCTGCGCCTTCCGCCATGCCAATCCGGAACGTGACTTCATGCACACCATCGAACGTCAGGCCGAACAGCTTGGCATTGCCGGCATCAACGATGTCCCGCTGACCGACCTCGGCCCCATCAACAGTGATATTTCGCACCTCAAGCTGCCCGGAAACTACTGTCTTGTTGTGCCGGGCGGTGCCGAGCACCGGCCTGCCAAACGCTGGCCCAGAGATCATTACCGGGATCTGATCCGAAAACTGGACGCGACGGGCATCACCCCGGTGGTTACAGGGACGGAGCAGGAGCGCCCCCTCGCTGCGGCCCTGATTGAAGGGTCGATCACGGCCCGCAACATTGCCGGAGAAACCTCGCTTCCCGATCTGGTTACCGCTGCCAAACGGGCCCGGTTTGCCGTCGGCAACGATAACGGGCCAATGCATATCGCGGCCTTTGCCGGAACCCCGACCGTGGTGTTGTATTCACACGAATCCGACCCCGCTTTATGTGCGCAGCGCGGCCCCGATGTCACCATCATACGCCGGCCATCCCTGACAGATCTCGGTGTCGACGCCGTTTACGCAGCCCTCGCCGATAAAGGCGGTTCTTGACGCTTTGCGCCGCGCGCTTTAACTACCCGGCTGGTCACGGTTTTTATCAGGCATAAAATAATGGTTGCGATCACCCTTCCGGACGGTTCCGTCCGCACATATGACAAACCGGTCTCGGGCGCGGAAATCGCCGCCTCGATCGGTCCCGGCCTTGCCAAGGCGGCGATGGTCGTCCGCGTCGATGGCGATCTGTGGGACCTTGACCGCACCATTACCGATGACGCCAACGTCGCCATTATCACCGACAAGCAGGAAGAGGACGCGCTCGAAGTCCTGCGCCACGATTGCGCACACCTGCTGGCGATGGCCGTGCAGGAACTGTTCCCGGGCACACAGATCACCTTTGGCCCGGCCACCGAGGAAGGCTTTTATTACGATTTCTATCGTGAGCAGCCGTTTTCCACAGAGGATTTCGAAGCGATCGAAAAACGCATGGGCGAGATCGTCGACCGGGACATCCCGATTGTGCGTGAAATCTGGCAGCGCGACGATGTCGCCCATTTCTTCAGGGAAAAGGGCGAAGCGTTCAAGGCCGAATGGGTCATGGAACTGCCGGAAGGTGAAACCATTTCCATGTATCGCCAGGGCGACTGGATCGATCTGTGCCGCGGCCCGCATCTGCAAAGGACCGGCCGGATCGGTAAATCCTTCAAGCTGTTGAAGCTCGCCGGTGCCTATTGGCGGGGCGACTCGTCAAACCCGCAACTGCAGCGCATCTACGGCACGTGCTGGCGCAATGACAAGGAATTGCAGGCCTATCTGACCCGGATCGAGGAAGCCGAAAAGCGCGATCACCGCCGGCTTGGCCGCGAAATGAACCTGTTTCACATCCAGGAAGAAGCGCGCGGTTCGGTTTTCTGGCACCCCAAGGGCTGGTCCTTGTACCGGACCTGCGAACGCTACATGCGGATGCGGCTGGATGATGCCGGTTATGTCGAGGTGAAAACCCCGCAACTGGTCGACCGTGCGCTCTGGGAGCGGTCCGGACACTGGGAAAAATTCCGCGAACACATGTTCATCGCCGAGGTGGATGAAGGGGCCGGACATGCCAGCGAAAGCGCCGGCAGTGCTGAAGCCGCCACAGAGGATCATGAGGACGGCGGCATTCGTCATCTGGCGCTGAAGCCGATGAATTGCCCGTGTCACGTGCAGATTTTTCGCCAGGGCATCAAGAGCTACCGCGATCTGCCGCTGCGTATGGCCGAATTCGGCTCATGTCACCGCTACGAGCCGTCCGGCGCCCTGCACGGCCTGATGCGGGTTCGCGCCTTTACCCAGGACGATGCGCATATTTTCTGCACCGAAGACCAGATCGAGGCCGAAACAAAGATTTTCATCGACCTGCTGGCCTCGATCTATCGTGATTTCGGGTTTGAGGCGTTTACCGTCAAGTTTTCCGACCGCCCCGACGTTCGCGCCGGTTCGGACGAAACCTGGGACAAGGCCGAAGCCGCGCTGCTCGACGCGACCAGAGCGGCCGGAACCGAACTGGTCATGAACCCCGGCGAAGGGGCCTTTTATGGACCAAAGCTGGAATTCGTGCTGAGGGACGCCATCGGCCGCGACTGGCAGTGTGGCACGCTACAGGTCGACTTCGTCCTGCCCGAACGGCTGGACGCGGAATATGTCGGCGAAGACGGCAACAAACACCGTCCGGTCATGCTGCATCGCGCCATCCTCGGCTCGTTCGAGCGCTTTATCGGTATCCTGATCGAGAATTTTGCCGGGCGTCTGCCGATGTGGCTGGCCCCCGTGCAGGCGATCGTGACACCGATCACCAACGATTTCGATGGCTACGCGCTTGAGGTGGTAGAAGCCCTGAAATCCGCCGGCATGCGCGTCGAGGCCGACCTCAGGAACGAAAAAATCAACTATAAAATCCGCGAACACAGCCACGCCAAGGTGCCGGCTATCATCGTCGTCGGCGGCAGGGAAGCGGAAAACCGCACCGTCGCGCTGCGCCGCCTGGCCGGCAAGGATCAAGAAATTCTTGCGCTGCCAGAGGCAGTCGATAGACTTGGCAAGGAAGCGCTCGGACCGCTTGGCGGTTGAGCCTTGCCTTGACTTTATAGTGTCCCTGCCCGCATAGACGGGTTCATGTTGCAACTGTTAGAGGAGATATTTCCATAGCTCGCAGACCAGGCCTACCGGCGCCGCCGTCCAAGGATGGACCCCGCGCCAACGAAGAAATTCAAGCTGACCCCGTTCGCCTTGTCGATGCCGACGGCGAGATGGTCGGTGTAATCGGCCTCCAGGAGGCGATCGACATGGCCGTTGAGGTCGGTCTCGATCTTGTCGAGGTTTCACCCAATGCCGAGCCGCCGGTGTGCAAGATTCTCGATTACGGGAAGTACAAGTACGAGGCGCAGAAAAAGGCCAACGAGGCCCGCAAGAAGCAGAAAATCATCGAAGTGAAGGAAATAAAGATGCGCCCCGGCATCGACGACCACGATTACGAGGTCAAGATGAAGGCCGTGCGCCGGTTCCTCGATGAGGGTGACAAGGTAAAAATGACGATCCGCTTCCGGGGCCGTGAAATGGCCCATCAGGACCTCGGTCTCAAGGTCCTGCAGCGGGTTCAGGCCGAAATTGAGGAAATCGCCAAGGTCGAGCAGTATCCGCGTCCGGAAGGGCGTCTGATGACCATGGTCATCGCGCCACGTTAATCTGAGGATTGCAAGCCGTGCACGAAAAAGCCATTCCCGGTCTCCGGGAGTGGCTTTTTTAACGGTTGCGCTTATGCCTCGGTACGCTTCACGGCAACGCCCGTGATCAGCGCACATTCTGACGCAAACAAGGTATACATTTATACGCTAAAGCGAATAAATTATTATTATACGGTACGGCGTATAATTTTGACTTATGCGCTATACCGTATATTGCCATTATATACGATAAAGCGTATATAATCCCATTATTAAGGAGTTTGCGGACATGATGCACCTTGCGCGAAACCAGAAACAGCTCGGGAATATCATCCGCCGTCACCGTCAAAAGAATGGGCTCACGCAAGCCGTCCTCGCCAAACGGACGGGGTTGCGCCAAAGCACTATATCAATGATCGAATCCGGTGACACAGACGCCCGGATTGACACGTTGTTTGCCATTCTCGCCGCTCTGAACCTGGAATTCCATGTCGCACAGCGAACACAGACCGACCTCAATGACATTATCGACGACGAAATCTTAAACTGATGATACGTCTCAAGAGAGCCCTCCACCTTCGCGTCTATCAGAACAACCGCACCGTCGGTTATCTGGCGAAGGAGCCATCCGGTGCGGTCACATTCCAATATGACGATGAATGGCTGGCGAATGCACGTGCCTTCCCGGTGTCGCTTTCCATGCCGTTGCGCGAGGACGTCTACCGCGGCGAGCAGGTCAACGCGGTCTTTGACAACCTGCTCCCGGACTCCGAAAGCCTGCGCAAGCAGATCGCCGAACGGGTCAGCGCTGGCGGTACCGACGCCTTAAACTTGCTGACACAAATCGGACACGACTGTGCCGGTGCGCTACGCTTCCTGCCAGCAGATGCAGATCCGGACGCGGCCTCGGGCAGCGAGGGTGATCCACTCGACGAATCCGATATTGAAGCACTGATCAACAATCTGGCGCACGCGCCCCTCGGTATCCGCCCGGAGGACGACTTCAGGATATCCATCGCCGGCGCCCAGGAAAAAACGGCGTTACTGCATAAAGAGGGAAAATGGTACCGCCCGACCGGCACGATGCCGACGACGCACATCATCAAGACGCAGATCGGTACGCTGCCGAACGGCATTGACCTGAAGAACAGCGTTGAGAACGAACACTACTGCATGACCCTCGCTGGACTCTTCGGCCTGCCGGTACCAAGAACGTCGGTAGAGACCTTCGGGCGCACCAAAGTCCTTGTCATCGAACGTTTCGATAGACGCTGGAACAAAAACGGCCGCCTGGTCAGGCTGCCACAGGAGGACTGCTGCCAGGCCCTGTCCGTACCGCCAACACAGAAATATCAGTCCGAAGGCGGTCCCGGGATCGCCGACATCCTTGAGCTTCTGAAAGCCGGCGACGACCCCGCAAGGGATCAGCAGACTTTCCTGGCGGCGCAGATATTTTTCTGGCTCATCGGCGCTACTGACGGCCACGCGAAGAATTTCAGTATCTTTCTGAAGCCGGGGGGTGCATTCGAGATGACCCCCTTGTACGACATTCTGACAGCACAGCCGTTCGCCGATGACAACACAATCACACGTCGTCAATTCAGGCTGGCCATGTCCGTTGGAAACAATCGTCACTACCGCATGGACGAGATATCCCCCCGTCATTATCTTCAGACCGCTTCCCGGGCCGGCGTTTCCGAAATGATCCTTAACGCTGCCATGACTCAGATCGCCACCGCCGGGGGTCGCGCTTTCGATCACGCATCCCGCGTTCTGGGAGACGATTTTCCGGCTGAGTTGCATGAAAGCGTGGCATCAGCCGCTAAGCAACGGTTGCCGCATGTCGAGCAAGCGCTAGGCGCTGCATGATCACCACGGCTTTCCGGCCCCTGACACCCCTTGCAAATGTTTGCACTGACCGCTATAAACCGCGCGCCGTCACGTGTTGACGGCCCAGCGGTATGGCTAAAAGGGCATGCCTGGCCGCTCGGAACCCCGGATGCGTAAGGCATCCAGTATAACAGCGGCGTCTGGCGCCATAGAGATGAAGGAAGAGGGAAATGCCCAAACTGAAGACCAAGTCGAGCGCTAAAAAGCGCTTTAAACTGACGGGTACCGGCAAGGTGCGCGCGTCCCATGCTTTCAAGCGGCACAATCTCCGCAAACGATCCAACAAGGTAAAACGCAATGCACGCGGGGGCATGATCCTCTGTGATGCAGATGCACGGATCGTCAAGTCCTACATGCCGAACGCTTGAGCAAGGAGATTAGATAATGGCACGTGTATCACGCGGCACAACGTCGCACGCCCGTCACAAAAAGGTTCTCAAGCTCGCCAAGGGCTATCAGGGCCGGAACAGTACCAACTTCCGCATCGCCATCGAGCGTGTTGAAAAAGGTCTGCAGTATGCTTACCGCGACCGCCGCCAAAAGAAGCGGCAGTTTCGCCGTCTCTGGATCCAGCGGATCAATGCCGGTGCCCGCGAATGCGGCGTCACCTATTCGGTGTTCATGAACGGCTTGCTGAAAGCCGGTATCGAGCTTGATCGCAAGGTACTTGCCGATCTCGCCATGAACGAGCCGGAAACATTTAAAGCACTGGTGGATCAGGCCCAGGCCGCTCTCAGCCAGAACGCTTAATTGCCCGACCCATCAGGGTTCTAGTTTTGGAACGGGAGTAGCACCCAAGGGTTTATCTGGGGACGTTGCTCCCGTTCTCTCGTTTGCAGGCAAGGCAGGGAAACCATGGACTCTCCGGACCAACTGCGCCAGTCGCTACTGAACGATATCAAAGCCGCTGACAGCGTTGATGCGCTTGAAGAATTGCGCGTCTCGGCGCTCGGCAAAAAGGGCCGCATCACGGAAATGATGAAGGGCCTGGGCCAAATGGCCGCCGATGAGCGCAAGGCCGCCGGACAGGCGCTGAACGCCCTCAAGGATGAAATCGCAGAGGCACTGGACGCCAAAAAATCATTGATGGCAGATGCCGACCTTGATCGACGCCTGATGACCGAAAGGCTGGACGTGACCCTGCCGGTCAGGCCTGAAGTCGCCGGTACCGTGCATCCGATCAGCCAGACCATCGACGAGATCATCGCCATTTTCGGTGAAATGGGCTTCACCGTCGCCGAAGGGCCGGACATCGAAGACGACTGGCACAATTTCACGGCCCTGAATATTCCGGCCGACCACCCGGCCCGCCAGGAACACGACACGTTCTATCTGCCGGGGGAACACGGCGCACGCAAGGTGCTGCGCACGCACACCAGCCCGGTGCAGATCCGCACCATGACGGCTGGAAAACCGCCGATCCGCATTATCGTCCCCGGCCGCACCTTCCGCTCGGATTACGACGCCACCCATTCGCCGATGTTTCATCAGGTCGAAGGCCTGGTGATCGACAAGACATCGCACATGGGACACCTCAAGGGGTGCCTGATCGAATTCTGCCGTGCTTTTTTCGAGGTTGATGATCTGCCGGTGCGATTCCGCCCCAGCTATTTCCCGTTCACCGAGCCGTCCGCAGAAGTCGATATCGGCTGCACCCGCGAGGGCGGCACGTTCCGCATCGGCCATGGGGACAGCTGGCTGGAAATCCTCGGCTCCGGCATGGTCAACCCGAACGTGCTGGCAAACTGCGGGATCGATCCCGGCGAATATCAGGGCTTTGCCTTCGGCATGGGCGTCGAGCGTGTCGCCATGCTGAAGTATGGTATTCCTGACCTGCGCACATTTTTTGAGAGCGATCTGCGCTGGCTCAGGCATTACGGGTTCCGCTCGCTTGAGGTGCCCGGTATGGTCGGAGGGCTGGTCCGATGAAATTCACGCTGTCATGGCTCAAGGACCATCTCGATACTCAAGCCTCGCTTGGCCAGATCACCGAAGCGCTGACCATGGTCGGGCTCGAGCTTGAAAGTGTCGAAGATCGCGCCCGTGGTCTTGAGACGTTCGTCACCGCCAAAGTCGTCGAAGCCAGGCAGCATCCGAATGCGGATCGCCTCAGGGTTTGCACGGTTGATCCGGGCAACGGCGAGACGGTCGAACTGGTCTGCGGCGCGCCCAATGCCAGAACCGGTATGATCGGCGTCTTCGCGCCGGGCGGCTCGTACATTCCCGGCATCGACGTTACCCTGAAGCCGACCGAAATCCGCGGCATCATGTCCAATGGCATGTTGCTGTCGGAACGCGAAATGGGCATTTCGGACGAACACGACGGCATTGTCGATCTGCCTGCGGACACGCCCATCGGCAAGCCGGCCATCGACATCATGGGCCTGAATGACCCGATCATTGAAATTGCCATTACACCCAACCGGGGCGATTGTCTGGGCGTGCGCGGCATCGCCCGTGATCTTGCCGCAGCCGGTATCGGCTCGTTGAAGCCGCTTGCCAACGGCCCCGTGCCCGGCAGCTTCAAAAGCCCGATTTCGGTTCACCTTGATTTTCCCGGGTCGGATAACAAACCATGCCCGTACTTTGTCGGTCGCTATGTCAAAGGGTTGAGCAATGGCGAAAGCCCGGCGTGGCTGAAAGAAAGATTGCTGGCCATCGGCCTCAGGCCGATCTCGGCACTCGTCGACATCACCAACCTGATGACGTTCGATCTGAACCGGCCATTGCATGTCTTTGATGCGGATAAGGTCAAAGGCAACATCACGGTGCGCCTGTCTGAGTCCGGCGAAAGCCTGTCGGCACTGAACGACAAGGTATACACGCTGGACGACGAAATGGTCGTGATCGCTGACGATCAGGGCCCGGAAGGGCTTGGCGGCGTCATGGGCGGCGAGAGCACTGGCGTCACCGCCGAGACCGTTAACGTGTTCATCGAAAGCGCCTATTTTGATCCGGTCCGAACGGCGATGACGGGCCGCAAACTGAACCTTCAGTCGGATGCCCGTTACCGTTTCGAACGCGGTATCGATCCCGCCTTCCTTGAAACCGGTATGGAAATCGCAACCCGGCTGGTGCTTGATCTGTGCGGTGGTGAACCATCGGAGATCGTTGTCGCCGGTGCCAATCCGGATCAGGGCAGACACCTGGACTTCCGTCCGGCACGGGTCGCCGAGATGACCGGCGTCAAGCTGCCGCGTGAAGATATCCAGCGCATCCTGGCGGTTCTCGGGTTTACCAGTACAGGTGACGGCGAGACATGGCAGGTCACGATACCATCGTGGCGCAGCGACATTGTGCAGGAGGCCTGCCTGGTTGAGGAAGTGATCCGCATCCATGGCTTTGCCGCCATACCGGTCACACCGTTGCCGCGCGAAACCTCTTTGCCGAAAGCGGCGCTCGACGAAAACCAGAAACGGCGCACCATTGCCAGACGCGTGCTGGCCGGGCGCGGCATGGTTGAGGCTGTCACCTATTCATTCATGGGTGAGAGCGAAGCGGCCTTATTCGCCGAAATTCCTGAAAGCCTGAAGATCGCCAACCCGATCAGCTCGGAACTGTCAGTGATGCGACCGACGCCGCTTGGCAATCTGATCCAGGCGGCCGGGCGCAATGCTGCACGCGGGATCGCCAATGCCGATCTGTTCGAGGTCGGTCCGGAATATTTCGGCGACGGACCCGACGGGCAGCAGATTGCTGCAACCGGCATCCGCACCGGACAGACCGCTGTGAAGCACTGGTCCGGCCCACAGGCCCCAGTCGACACGTTTGTGGCCAAGGCCGATGCCCTGGCCGTGCTTGAAGCCATCGGCGCACCGGTCGACAAGCTGCAGGTCTTCACCGATGTTCGCCCCTATTACCACCCGGGACGCTCTGGCGAGTTGCGGCTGGGGCCAAAAAATACCCTGGCCCGGTTCGGCGAAATCAATCCGAAGGTGTTGCGCACGCTCGATGTCAAAGGGCCTGTGGTCGCGTTCGAGATTTACCCCGATGCGGTACCGTTGCCGAAACTGAAAACGGCGGCGCGTCCGCTGCTGACACTGTCGGCATTCCAGCCGATTGAGCGGGACTTCGCATTTGTCGTCGATAGCACTGTCGAAGCGGCAAAGGTCGTTCAGGCAGCGCGCGGGGCCGAGAAGACGCTGATCACGGACGTCCGTGTGTTTGATGTCTTTGCAGGGCCGTCACTGGGCGAAGGCAGGAAGTCGCTGGCCATCACGGTGGTTTTGCAGCCGACGGAAAGCACGCTGACCGATGAGGCGATTGACGGTGTCGCCCGGAAGATCATCCAGGCCGTGGAAAAGGCGACCGGCGGGACGCTCAGGGGCTGAGTGTCCAAAACAGAGTTGATGCCGAAAGTAGATGTAAATGCTCGTCTTTCCGGCGCACGCCGGAATCCAGGGCGCCGGGCATGGCCTTGTCCCTGCGAAATACGGATGTGTATCACTGGACCCCGGTCTGCACCGGGGTGACGCCTGTTAATGATCGCACATTCGCCCTGAACACTACCCGTCACGCTGAACTTGATTCAGGTCCAAGAATATACACCGAGATCGTGCCGGGGCTGTATGGGTCCTGAATCAAGTTCAGGACGACGGTGAATTTCGTTCACGCTGGCGCATACACCCTGATCGCCTGCTCCCGGCCTTTGACCTGCGTTTCACAGACCAGCGTGCACGGCACCGTATCCTCGACGGCCATATGCGTCGCCTCGCCCATCATGATGTAAGTCCCATACTGCTTGTTGAGTTGCTCCAGCCGGGCCGCGATGTTGACGTTGTCGCCATGCACGGTGAATACCAGCCGGTCCTTGGCGCCGACGGCACCGACATTGATCTCGCCGGTATTGATGCCGCAGCGGGTCTTCAGCGTCGCCCCGTTAAACGTCTGTGTTCTTGCCAACTCCTCAATGGCAATGGCCGTCCTGACGGCATTCAGCGCATGGTCCGGATCATCCTGAATGGCATTGAATGTGATCAGCATCAGATCGCCCTCGAACAGGGTGATGACGCCGCCGAACCGGTCAATCACCGTGCCCATGGCACCGAAATACGCATTTAACGTCTTCGCCAGTTCCTGCGCCGACATGGTTTCGGACACGCCCGAGAACCCTTCGATATCTGTAAAAATGATGGTGGCGTCGCGGCTTTCACCATCGCCCGGCTGAATCTGACGATCCGATGAAGTAATCCGCTGCGCCACTTCCTTGGAGACGAAGCGCGACAGATCTGCGGCGGCGGTTTGCTCAAGCACGGCGCGGAAAAATGCGCGGCGGGCGCGGACGACAACGATGCAGAGCACACCGGTCACCAGAAAGACCGACACCATCTTGTCGATTTCGGCACCGATCAGGATAGCATTCGATGTCATGTAGGCGACATAGTTCCGGGTAATCATCGGATCACCCGGCACTGAGTAGATAACCCACCCGACAAGGATACCCCACCCGACGATGGCCGCGAGGCCGGCAATCAGGATATAGCGGGGTTCGAACCGCAGCGCCCTGAGCGCAATGAAGATAAAGACGTACATGAAGGTCGGCGCTTTGAGATAAAAGCTTGGCGGCTGTTCGTACTGGATATGAAAACTCCAGATCAGCAGCATCAGCAGGGCAATGTCCATCAGCACCGAAAGGGTCAGAAACCAGTGCGGCAGGGGGATCCGGTAAGACAGCACCAGACGGGTCACGGTAAAGACGAAATAGGCGGCGAGGGCTGACGGCACCACCTCAAACGACGTGCCGGACATGTTGACCTGCTGGGAAACCAGCCACAGGCTGCCGAACAGAAGGATCAAAATAAACTGAACCCAGGAGATCAGCCGTTCACTGATGCACTGACCGGCTTCGATCTGCTGCACAACGCGCGCCGGCAGGTCGTGACGCACCGGCTCGCCAAAAATGAAATCAGATAATTTTTGCCACATGGCGGGCATCTTACCCGGCTGTGACGGCTAAGCCAGTAACGAAATAGAGAGGATAATGGCGATCAGCGCGCCGATGGCGGGGTCCGGAAAATGACCGGGCGGTCATACCGGCGAAATCCGAGCTGACGCATGACGCCATGGAAAAACAGAACCACGTTTCGGAACCGTCTGGAATGGATATGTGACAACATCGGCGCTCACCCGGGGTCTGTATTGCGTTACCCCGAAGTCTACGCACGTCAATCCTGATCGTCTGTGACAGCGGTCACCGGATCATGGTTAATAGCCATCAACTCAATCGTAGGCGACAGCGACCCCGTGTGCTTCACCGGCACCGTCCTGGATAGCCTGCTTCACGGTTTCCCGCTTGTTCTCCAGATGTCGGCGCAGCACTTCCGACAGACGTTTGCCGTCCCGGTCCTGCAGGGCGGTCAGCATTTCCTCGTGTTCCAGCATCGCCTGATTCCATCGTGTCTCTGTCATGTTGGCCCGGAAGCGGGCAAGCCGGATGCGCCCGGCCAATGATCTGTATTGCGCTTCCAGTGTCGGGTTCGCCGCAGCCTTGAGAATGGCCTCATGAATTTGCTGGTTGAGTTTAAAGTATGCCTGCAGTTCGCGGCGAGCATGATGCAGCGCCATCTGATAGTGCAGCGCCCTGATTTCCGCAAATTCCGTATCGCTCAGCCGTGCGCAGGCAAGCTCGCCGGAAAGTGCTTCAAGGGCGCCCATGACCGGGAAAATCTCGTCAATGTCTTCTGCGCTGAGGATCGCCACCCGTGCCCCCCGATTGGGCAGAAGATCCAGCAGTCCTTCGTTGCCGAGCACCTTCAGGGCTTCGCGCAGCGGCGTGCGGGAAACGCCCAGCATGTCACACAGCCGTTGTTCGGGAACACGATCACCCCCGCGCAACGCGCCGGTAAAGATCATATCGCGCAATCTGCTCACCAGTTCATCGTGGAGCGTGGTCCGGATCAACGGCTCAGACATCTGGTTCACGTGCGGCCCCCCTGCACGACCAGCGCCTGCTCTAGTACGCGGGCGACATGGATGGCATCGCGCGCCGCGCCGTCCGCAATCTGGTGGCGGCAGCTGATGCCGTCAGCGACAATCATTGTTCCTGAATCGGCAGCGCGAACTTTCGGCAACAACGACAGCTCGGCCATCCTGATCGAGGTTTCATAATTGGCCGCCTCGTAACCGAACGCGCCGGCCATGCCGCAGCAACTGCTGTCGATGGTTTCGACGTCAAGGCCCGGCACCAGACGCAGCGTCTTTTCGACGGCCCCCATGGCCGCAAACGCTTTCTGGTGACAGTGGCCATGCAGCAGCGCTTTCTTCCCCGATTGCGCCTGCAGATCGAGCTTGAACGATCCGGCGTCAATTTCACCGGCAATGAACTCTTCAAACAGCATCGCGTTTGCGGCGATCACATCGGCCTCATCCGCCGGCAGCAGGGATTTGAACTCGTCTTTCAGGGTGAACAGGCAGGACGGCTCCAGCCCCAGGACCGGGACGCCGGCCCTGGCGAACGGCAGCACGGCATCGGCCATGCGTCTGGCTTCGGCCCTGGCCTGATCAACCATTCCGGCGGCGAGAAACGTCCTCCCGCAGCACAACGGCCGCTCGTCCGCGGGCGGCTTGGCCAACACGACACGGTAACCGGCGGCTTCCAGCACACGCTTCGCGGCACGGATATTTTCCGGCTCAAAATAGGTATTGAAGGTATCGGCGAACAACACAACGGCCGGGCCGACCGGGCAGGCATCGGCAGCAATCTCCGATGCCTTCACCTCAAAAATATCCCGGCGCCATTGCGGCAGCGTTCGCTGTGCCGAGAATCCCAGCAGTATTTCGGACAGCCGGGCCAGTCCCGGAATTTTATCCCTGAGGTTCATGACCCCGGCCAGCTTTGCCGCGAACGGCGCATAGCGCGGCAGATAGGCAATCAGTTTGTCTTTCAGCGAAACCCCGTGACGCTTGTTGTAGTGATACAGAAACTCGATCTTCATCTTCGCCATATCGACGCCGGTCGGGCATTCCCGCTTGCACCCCTTGCAGCCGACGCAAAGCTGCATCGTTTCTTTCATGGCGTCAGATACGAACGCGTCCGCACCCAACTGACCGGACAAGGCCAGTCGCAAGGTGTTGGCCCGACCCCGGGTCAGATGCTGTTCATCACCGGTGACACGAAACGACGGGCACATCACGCCGGGATTGGATTTCCGACAGGTGCCGTTGTTGTTGCACATCTCGACCGCACCGGAGAAACCACCCCACTCCGACCAGTCGAGCGCCGTCTGCAGCGCGATCGGCTGATAACCGGGCTTGAAGCGAAACAGCGTGCGGTCGTCCATTTTCGGCGGGTCAATAATCTTGCCGGGATTGAACAGACCGTCTGCATCGAACGCCTGTTTCACGCTACGAAAAGCTTCGACCATTTCAGGCCCGAACATGGCTTCATGGAATTCAGACCGCACAAGGCCGTCGCCATGTTCACCGGAGTGCGAACCCTTGTATTCCCGGACCATCTCGAAGGCTTCTTCGGCAATACCCCGCATCTGCCGGGCACCGAGTTCCTGCTTCAGATTGATCACCGGGCGCACATGCAACGTACCGACGGAGGCATGCGCGTACCATGTGCCTTCGGTACCGTGTTTATGAAACACCTGCGTCAGACGGTCGGTGTATTCGGCGAGGTCTTCGAGCCTGACCGCGCAATCCTCAACAAAGGAGATCGGCTTCCCGTCCCCCTTCATTGACATCATGATGTTGAGGCCGGACTTGCGCACTTCCCAGACCGCTTTCTGGAATTCAGGATCAACCGCCTCGACAACACCACCGGCAAAACCGAGATCGGCCATCATCTCACCCAGCAGTTTGAGCCGGCGCAGGTTCTCCTCGGGATCGGGCTCTGAAAATTCAACCAGCAGGATCGCGTCCGGGTCGCCTTTGACGAAGCGGTTGACGGTATCGGTAAACATCGGGATGGCGCGGGACAGATCGATCATTGTCCGGTCGACCAGCTCGACGGCGACCGGGCCCAGCTTGACCAGGTGCTGGGTCGCATCCATGGCATCATAAAATTTCGGGAAATGGCAGATGCCGAGCACCTTGTGTTTCGGCAAGGGCTGCAAGGCAATATCGACAGATGTTGTGAAGGCGAGCGTGCCTTCCGAGCCGATCAGCAGGTGCGCCAGATTGGGCAAAGCCGACGTCGTGTGCACCGTCTGGTTATTCCAGCCACCCCGGTCCGGGCCTGTCGGCATCAGGGCATCAATGTTGTAGCCGCCGACGCGGCGCATCAGATCGGGAAAGCGCGCCTTGATCAACTGTTCGAGCTCACGCCCGACGCCCAGCAGTGTGCCCACCAGATCGCGCTGCGCATCGGACAGACCGGCCATCGTTCTGTTATCGGATACTTCGCCGAAATGCATGCGAGAACCATCCGCCAGCAGCCCGTCCAGGGCGCGGACGTTATCGCGCATGGTGCCGTAGCGGATCGAGCGTGAGCCGCACGAGTTATTGCCGGTCATGCCGCCGATGGTGGCCCGGCTCGATGTCGAGACATCAACCGGGAACCACAGGCCGTGCGGTTTCAGATAGGCATTCAACTGGTCGAGCACGATGCCGGGTTCGACCCGGGCTGTCCGTGATCCGGCATCGAATTCGAGAACCTTGTTCAGATGCTTCGTGACATCAACGACAATCGCCTCGCCGACGGTCTGGCCGCATTGCGAGGTGCCGCCGCCGCGCGGCAGCACCGGCATGCCTTCGTCGCGGGCAATATCAATGACCGCCTGCACATCATCAACCGACGTCGGCACCACGACCCCGACGGGATCGATCTGGTAATGCGAGGCATCGGTTGCATAGCGTCCCCGGGAAAAGGCGTCGAACATGACCTCGCCGCCAGTTGCTGCCTGAATGCGTCTGGCCAGCGTTGCATCGCCGATCCGCCCGGTTGCCCTGAGGCCGTAACTGTCGCGCGGCATATCTGTCTCCTTTATTCAACCTCAACAGACTACTAAATTGTATTCAAAAATCAATAGAGAATTACAAACGCTGAAAATAAAGGGTTGCATACCTGATAAATTGTATTCATTATGTGACAAATCAAAATTCCAGGCGTGACAACTGCTGTTTCCGGAGGATCATCATGGCATACAAAAGCGGCCGACATTTTCTGCAAATCCCGGGGCCGAGCCCGGTTCCAGATCGCATTCTGCGGGCCATGGACATGCCGGTGATCGATCACCGCGGCCCGGATTTCGGCAAGCTCGGGGCACGGGTTCTGGAAAAGCTCAAGGGCGTATTCAAAACCGAAAGCCCGGTCATTGTCTTTCCGGCAAGCGGTACCGGTGCATGGGAAGCCGCACTCGTCAATGTGCTGAGCCCCGGCGACAAGGTGTTGATGTATGAGACAGGCCAGTTTGCGACATTGTGGCACGAGCTGGCGACGCGGATCGGCCTGGTCCCCGAGTTCATTGCCGGCGACTGGCGGCACGGCGTCGACCCGGAGAAGATCACGGCGCGTCTCAAGCAGGATACCAAACACGAAATCAAGGCGGTTTGCTGCGTCCATAACGAAACCTCGACCGGCGTCACCTCCCGCATCGGCCTTGTGCGCAAGGCCATTGATGCCGCCGGCCATCCCGCCCTGTTCATGGTCGACACGATTTCCGGGCTGGCATCCGCCGATTACCGGCATGACGAATGGGGGGTCGATGTTACCATTACCGGATCGCAAAAAGGACTGATGCTGCCGCCGGGCATCAGTTTCAACTGCGTTTCGAAAAAAGCCCTCGATGCCCACGACAAGAGCGGATTCCAGAAATCCTACTGGGATTGGGGTCCCATGCTCGGCAATAACGCCAGCGGCTTTTTCCCCTACACCCCGGCGACCAACCTGCTTTATGGTCTTGAAGAAGCCCTCAAGATGCTGCTTGACGAAGAAGGGCTGGAAAACGTCTTCGCCCGCCACAAACGCCATGCCAAGGCATGCCGGATCGCTGTTGAAAGCTGGGGACTGGAAACGCTGTGCCAGGTCGAGGAAGAGCACTCGCCCGTGCTGACCGGCGTTCTGCTGCCGAACGGCCATGACGCCGACAAGGTGCGTGCGATCATTCTCGACAAGTTCGATATGTCGCTCGGCACCGGGCTTGGCAAGGTCAAGGGCAAGGTGTTCCGCATCGGTCACCTCGGCCACTTTAATGATCTGACGCTGATGGCGACGCTGTCCGGCGTCGAAATGGGGTTGGGTCTGGCCGGCGTGCCGATCAACAAGGGCGGCTGTCAGGCGGCGATGGATTTTCTTGCCGAAACCGCGGACTGAACCATGAGCGCCGAACACATTCTGGTTGAGCGTGACGATCTCGACATCGTCACCATTACACTGAACCGGCCCGGGAAACTGAACGCCCTGACCAAATCCATGTGGGGCACATTGGGTGACACGTTCCGCACGCTGTCTGAGGATCAGAGCGTCCGCTGCATCGTTCTGACCGGTGCCGGCGGCAAGGCATTCAGCCCCGGCAATGACATCTCGGAGTTCGAGACGGATCGCTCAAACTCATCACAAGCGGCGGCCTATGGCACCCTGATGGCCGCCAACATCGACGCCATGCGTGACTGTCCGCATCCCCGCGTTGCTGCAATTCGCGGCATCTGTGTCGGCGGCGGCATGGAGATCGCAGGGCTCTGTGACGTCCGCATCTGCGGCGAAAGCAGCCGGTTCGGCGTGCCGATCGCCAAGCTCGGACTGGTTATGGGCTATCACGAAATCGGCGCATTGAAGTCACTGGTCGGTGCCGGTCGGGCTTTGGAAATCCTGCTCGAAGGGCGCATCTTTGATGCCGTTGAAGCAGAACGGCTCGGCGTTGTTTCGCGCATCGTCGCCGACGACGACGTGACCTCGGAAGCCCGTGCAGCGGCCGAACGGATAGCCGCCGGCGCACCGCTGGTGCATCGCTGGCACCGCAAGTTCCTTAATCGCCTTGAAGACCCGGCCCCCCTCACGCACGATGAAATCATCGAGGCCTATGCCTGCTTCGATACCGAGGATTTCCGGGCCGGTTATCAGGCATTTCTTGATAAAAAGACACCGGTGTTCAAAGGCCGCTGATCAGGAGTTTCCCATGACACAACCCTTCGGCCCATTGGCCGGCGTCAAGGTTATCGAGCTTGCCCACATCATGGCCGGCCCGGTCTGTGGTCTGATGCTCGCCGATCTTGGTGCCGAAGTCATCAAGGTTGAAAAGATTCCAGGCGGCGATGATTCCAGGCGCTTCCTGCCCCCCGATATCGACGGCGAGTCCGCCGCCTACATGATGATGAACAGGAACAAGCGCGGCATAGCACTGGATCTGAAGACCGCGAGCGGCAAGGAAATTCTCAAGAAACTGCTCGCCGATGCCGACGTCGTCACCGAAAACTACCGACGCGATACCATGAGCAAGCTCGGGCTCGGCTATGAGGATTTACGCAAAGTCAATCCGGGGCTGATCTATTGTACGATTTCCGGTTTCGGCAGGACCGGCCCGTATGCTGATCGCGGCGGCTTTGATCTGATCGCACAGGGTATGAGCGGACTGATGTCGTTCACCGGCGAAGGCCCCGGCCGGCCGCCGTGCAAGGTCGGTGCCCCTGTCACCGACATTACCGCCGGTATCCTGGCCGCACTGGGCGTTGTTTCGGCCTATGTGCACAAGCTTAAGACCGGTGAAGGCCAGATCGTCGACACCTCGCTGTTTGAAGCCGGAATCGTGCATACCTATTGGCAGAGCGCGATTGCGCTGGCGACCGGCATTTCGCCGGGGCCAATGGGCTCGGCGCATCCGCTGAACGGTCCCTATCAGGCTTTCGAGACCAGCAATGGCTGGATCACCATCGGTGCCGCCAACCAGCGTAACTGGGAACGGCTTCTGGAAGTCATGGAAGTGCCGGAGATCGCCGCCGACCCCCGCTTTGCCAGCAACACCGACCGCATGGCGCACCTCAAGGAACTGGAAGCTGTGCTGACTCCCGTGTTCCAGAAGCGCACGCAGGCGGAATGGCTTGAGCGCCTTGAAAATGCCGGCGTCCCGGCCGGTCCGGTGATGAGCGTCACCGAAATGTTTGAGGATCCGCATGCCCAGGCCCGCGACATGATCCCGACCGTCGAGCATACGAAACTCGGGCCGGTCCGAACGCTGGGATTGCCGATCAAGCTGTCCGAAACCCCGGGCAAGGTTGCTGCCGCAGCGCCGGTGTTCGGCCAGCACACCGCAGAAGTGCTTGGTGAGTACGGCTACAGCAGTGATCAGATCGCGACCTTTGCCGATGAAGGTGCCATCGCCTTGTCCTGATCGGCGTCAGCCGCCGCCGAGCGTCAGGGTCAGGGTGCGCGGCTCAGCCCCGCGTTTCGTTTGCAGCGTAATGACATCGCCCGGTCTGAACATGAACATCATCGCCTCAAGTGCCGGCAATGACTGAAGTCTCCGATCATTGATGCTGTGCAGGATATCGCCGGCTTCCAGACCGGCGGCAAAAGCCGGCCCACGGATATCGACTGTTTCAATCATGACGCCAACGGTGCTTGCGGCCTGTTGCGGGGGCAAGGCTTGCGCCTTGAATCCGGCTACGCCCCTGACCACCCGGCCGCTGGATTTGAGGTCTTCAACGACACGCATCAGCAGCGGCACCGAGGTTGCGAAGTTGATGCCGATATCGGCATCGCTCTGTTTTGTGAAGATCGCCGAGACCATGCCGAGCAGATACCCCTGCCGGTCGACCAGCGCACCGCCGGACCCACCCGGGTTGACGGCGGCATCGGTCTGGATGAAATCTTCGACCGGATTGAAGCCCATGCCCGAGCGCCCGCTTGCCGAAACAACCCCGCAAGTCACCGACAGGCCCAGACCGAACTGATTGCCGATGGCACAAACGGGGTCGGCCAGTTGTGGATTTGTGGCCGTTTTCAGAACCGGCAGGTCGGCAGCAATTTTCAAAAGTGCGATATCCGTCTGCAGATCGAGGCCGATAATCTCGGCGGCATACGGATGCCCGTCCTCACTCAGCACATCGACTTTTTTCGCCTTGCCGATGACATGCACGTTGGTGGCGATATAGCCGCCGGGCAACACGGCAATCCCGGTGCCCTGTGGATCACGCGGCGCCCCGGATGCATCAAGTCCGCGTGCCGCCTGCGGCCAGTCCGGCTTGATCCTGACCACCGATTGCAAAACCTCCGGCGGCAAGGCGTTCGCCGCCATCGGTGACAGCACCAGGGCCATCACGACGGGAACGAGAATATTCAGAAATCGCCTGCTCATAAGAAACAGGATGACGTGTCGGCGCGTGTCAGTAAACTCAAACCGGGGAGACACCATTATGCAGTTAACCGACGCATTTATCGGCGAGGGCGCTGACAAGCCTGCTTCGGCGACTATACAAGATATCGCGAGAGCGGCACGGGCATCATGAAACTGCCCCGCACCATCCGCCTTGATGCCTCTGACGCGCGCGTATTCACCGTCGCCGCCGAGCCGGGTGAGTGGGCCGTGACCGGGACGTTCGCTTTTGTTGATGCCGTGCCCGGGCAGATGGACAACAAGTCCCAGCTCGCGTTCAAATCCGGCTGGCTCGGGCTCGACAGTATCGGCTATTCGACTTTCGTGCAGGTTTCCATCGCCACGGAAGAAGAAGCCGAGATAGCGGCACGGTCGCTGGCGGCGCACCTATTCAATGACTATGGCGCACCGGACATGTTGCTGGCATTGACGGCGGCAAAAAGCGAGATCGCTTATGCAGCATCGCTCTCGGATCATCCGGTCGGCACCCTGCTGGCGATCGAACGCGAGATGACCGATGAGGGGATCACCGAGCGCATCCGTATAGTCCAACGCCCCGACGACGAAGGCGGCCACGCGCAAATCTGGACCCTGACCGATGAGGGTGATGAGAATTGAGATTCCGGAACGCACACACCGATGTCCGGATTGGTGATGCGGCCTGGCAGACGGTGAATTTCGGGCATTCACGCACTCCGTATAAAATAATCCCACCCGTCCTTGCATAACGTGTATGCAAGAAACGGAACACGGAGCAGGCCATGAACGACGGCAAGAAATCATTCACAAGCACGCGCATGAAACTGGCAGCCATCTTTGCCGTTATTGCGGCGTTTTTCATCGTGATCAGGCTTCTGCCGACGGAATGGCCACTCTTTCCGGCAGATGATTCCGAATTTCTGGCAAACCGTTATCTCCGGGACGGCAAATGCGAAGCCGGATACGCAATTTACGAAATGAATGCGGCCAGAAAGAAATCCTCGGTGACCTACCTCACTCTTGGCGACATGAAATATCGCGGTGATTGTGGTGGCCAGGACCTGCCGGGAGCCATAGAGGCTTACCGAAAAGCGGCCCAAATGGGAAATTGCAGCGCAAATTTCTATCTGGCTGAAGTGGCGATTAAACATCCAGCTGCACCCGGTGTTGAACATGCCCCCCCGGAAAATAATCTGTTCGCGTCGGCGATTTGCTCAAACCCTCTCACTGACGCTGAATTGACGGATTTTTATCTGAACGGAGGGAACCTCGGACGGAACGTCGACATACTTGAAAACAATTACCTGTCCACCCTTCGCAGACGACACGAATTCAACGATTCGCCGTATGATCTGAAATTAAGGACAGTCGAGAATATCCGTGACGGTATCGGATATGATGCGAACCCGTATCCCTATAAACGGGCGTGGTTGTTACGCCCTGTTAAATAGATGAAGCAAGGTTGGAGCTTTGCTTGCCCCAACCTTCTTCATACAATCACGATTGCTCACACCGTCTTAAATTGGCTTGAGTTTGAGCGAGTATTCCGCGCGCGCTTGCAAGAGCAGAATTTAGTTTCTGTCGAGCTTTTCCAGCACTTACCATGTCTTTACGGAGTATGCTGACAGATTTGTTCAATTTCGCGAGCCTCTGATACAAATCCGCACGTTCACGATAAAACTCCTCATCGCTCATGCCGATGATCTTGTTGGTCCCGTCCACGA
>JBBDOA010000040.1:27305-36356 GCA_040877275.1 Rhodospirillales bacterium
CTAATTTCATTCCTATTAAGGAAAACCGACCGTAACGGCTTAGCTACGGTCGGTTATTTAATTTACCCTTGTTCACAGCGATGGAGATCGGCTTTAGCTTGTGCCAATTGTCCGCGCGCACGAGCTATTACGGAATTCATACCCTGACGTTGTTTCCGTTTGCTGTGCATCCTATTACGCAGTTCATCAACATCCTTATTAAGCGCTTTTAGTTGGATGAGTAACTTTTCCCGCTCACGATAAAACTCCTCATCGCTCATGCCGATGATCTTGTTGGTCCCGTCCACGACCGGGTCGGGATGCAGTTTTGCACCGATATAGACGACCGTCATGCCCTGGAGACGCTCCAGTATCTGCTGCTTTTCCCGCTCCAGCGCCATGACCTGATTGGCCAGTTCGACGATTTCCCGTTCCAGTTCGTCGGCACGGGCCTCCAGTTCGGCAACCTCGGCTTCCGCTTCGGCGACCGCTTGCTCGTACCTGGCGCACGGGTCTTCAGGATCGTCCTGACCGGGATCGTCCGGTGTCTCACCCGGCTCGTCCGGGTCATCATCCTGACCGGGATCGGGTGGCGTGTCGTCCGTCTTTTCGGGGTCACCCTGTCCCGGGTCGACGAACGGTTTTTTGGCGTCACGGGACTGGCTCATCCCTGCCACGGCCATATCCAGCGCCGTTTGCTGATCGCCGCTCAAACCGTCACGGGTGCGGACGTGCAACTCGTCCGCCTGCGCCGGATCGTTGGCACGGACCTGTTCGATGAGATCGGCCACCTCATTGACGGCTTTTTCACCATATTCATGGATCGCGTCCTGCGTGAAGCGCGGTAATTCGCCGACGCCGTGACGTCTTTTCAACGCGTCAGAGAGGCGCTGGTTCGAGGCAATGGCTTCGTCAGTTAACGGTTCCGGTCCTTGCCCTAAAGGACGCAGGGAGGGCGCAAGAAAAGCCTGAAGTGCCTGGCCAGCCTTGTTGCCGAGCGCCCTGATGGCTTGCACGGATTCCTGACGGACCTTCGAGGCTTGACGTTCGGCTTCGGCACGGTTCTTTTGCATTGCCTGCAACCGGTCGTGCTGTTCACGTTGACGGCGCGCGATCTCTTCATGACGGGCGCGGGCGTTTGCGGCTTCCGAAGCCGCCTTGGCCTTTCGCACCCGCTGCACGTCCTGCATCTGCTGAAAGCCGGTGCGCGTCACGTCGCCGGCGGTCTGCATCGCTTTGTCACGGGCCGCCTCAACATCGGCGGCGCGGGCCACTGCTGTCATCTGTGCGTTTAAAGCAGCATCGCCCGTTGCCGGGCGTGGATTATATATGCCCGTTGCCGGGCGTGGATCAGATATGCCCGTGTTCAGGGCAATAGACGGCTGTATCCCCGCTTGTGCGGAGATATCGACCGGCTTCACAAACCCCTGGCCTGCCAGCTTGTCAAAAGTCTGCTGCGTTGGGCCTCCCGGATTGATCAGGCCGTCCCGCTTCAGCGTACTATCCATCCTTTCCTGGGCGCCGATGATACTTTTATAAAGCATGTTATCGGCCTCGCGTTGTGGTGCGTCCATCAGGCCGTTGACGTGCAAGGCGGATGACACCCGATAGACATCGTCCGGCGCATTGGCACCACCGATGCCGACCGAGCCCTTCAGACCCGAGCGCGATTTCCGGGTTGATCCGAGCTTCGCTTTGACGTTCGCAGTAGAAGAGATATCTGTCGTTCCCATCTTTCATTTCCTTTTTGCATGAGTATAAAAAAACCGCCCCGCGGATGCGGGACGGCTCGAAGTGTTCGCCAGGCTTTTATCTGTTACTTTTCCATAATCTCTCCGTTCAGTTTTCCGATATAACGGCGCAATTGCCAGGGCGTCAGGACCCAGCGGGCGTGCAAACCAAGCACCCGCTTGACGGCCTCGACACAGGTAAACGGTGCCAGCTGCATGATGCGCGGTACGGGTGCCTGACGCTGCACGGCAATGGCGTCATAACCATCCTGCTGGAACGCATCGATGATCTCGGCCGGGTGGGTATAACCGAGCAGTGAAACGTATGTGCCGTTCGACAGCGGTTCCATCAGATGCCATTGCCCGCCGTCCTGCGTCGCCACGAAACAATGCTGATAGCCCGGCTTCAGGACCTGCAGACATCCGAGGGTTGACGATCCGAACATCACAACCGCCAGTGACTGGCCGTGCGGTCGTATCATTCTTGCGGTGGACATGGGGCCACCTCTTCGACAATGCCCTTGGCGATCAGATACGGCTCCAGCGTATCGAAGGCATCGACCCAGATCACCCAGTCGACAGCTTCAAAATCGTCGTCCGTATACGGGTAACGGTCCAGATACCCGTATTCACCCATGACCTCGAGGTGCAGATAAAACAGGATGCCCTCCCGGTACAGGCGGGCGACACAGCGATAGATATCATCCGGCAGACAGGGTCGTTCGCTGTCACTGTCCAGGCGTTCACCCTTGGCCCGCTCAGCGCGCGCCTTTTCCGAGCGCATGAACCAGAACCAGGCTTCCTCAGCCGTTAGAAATTTCCGGGTTGGTTTGGCGTGTTGATCTTCTGGAGAGGATCGTAACGGGTTGGTCTGCATTCTCTGGATCCTTTTCTCATAGGGCTGACGTTGTATGCTGGTTGTGGGTTAAGCTTGCCCGTAGTGAAGGTCTGATAAGGGCATAGTCACTTGCTCGCATAAGTATTGTTAACTACTTGAGCGAGTAAGCTAATTACAGGTGGCTCAAGGCCCGCGTGTCGGGCGCATAACGGAACGGAGGCAGAGAATGGCACACAACAATCCGGGCAAGGTCTGGACGTATGCCGAAGGTGCATGGTTTGAAGGTGACAAGGCCGTGCTGGCCCCGCGTCATCAGGCGTTCTGGCTGGCGTCGACCGTATTCGACGGGGCACGCTATATGTGCGGGCACGCACCGGATCTCGACCGGCATATCACGCGCCTGATCAACTCCGCCCACATTCTCGGCATGACTCCGACGTTGAGCCCGGCGCAAATCGAGACCATCGCCTGGGAAGGGATCGGCAAATTTGATGCCGATGCCGAGCTTTATATCTGCCCGATCTTTTATGCCGAGGAAGGGGCTGTTGTGATGCCCGATCCGGCCAGTACGCAATTTTCCATGGTCGTCCGCGAATCCGCGATCCCGCCGTTCGAGGGGTTCAGCGCATGCCTCAGCAGCTTCCGGCGCCCGGCCCGCGACATGGCCCCGACCGAGGCCAAGGCTTCATGCCTTTATCCCAATGTCGCACGCAGTGTCGGCGAGGCGCAGCAGAAAGGCTTCGATGTCGGCGTGGTGCTTGATCCGAATAACAATGTCGCCGAGTTTTCATACGCCAATCTGTTCATGGTGAAAGACGGTATCGTCACGACGCCGGCGATTAACGGCACCTTTCTTAACGGCATCACCCGTCAACGTGTGATCCGGCTTTTGCGAGACGATGGCCACACGGTTGAGGAACGCAGCATCGACTTTGCCGAAGTGCAGGCTGCCGACGAGCTTTTTGCTACCGGGAACTATGCCAAGGTCAGGCCCTGCACACGGATCGAAACGCGTACCCTGCAGCCGGGGCCGGTGGCGACCCGCGCCCGCGCGCTGTATTTCGAATTTGCAAAAACCGCCTGAGGGGCCGGGCTCAACCCAGCAGCGCCCCCAAGAAGATCAGCAGCCCGACATCCCTGTTGGATTTGAACCGCTGCAGGCAATTTTTCGGATCATCAATATCGAGCGTCACCACCTGCCAGATAAACTGAACAGAGACGGCCGCCAGCATCAGGTAGTAAAACCAGCCGATGGACGCCGCCGCGCCGCCCCAGGCCAGCAACAGCACCGTCATCGTGTAAACCAGTGCAACGAAGGGGCGCGTATGCCGGCCCAGCCTGATGGATGACGACAGCACGCCGACCAGCACATCGTCATCTTTATCCTGATGCCCGTAAACCGTGTCATAGCCGAGCGTCCAGAAGAACCCGGCCGCATAAATCAGCACAGCCGACCAGCCGATACCTCCGGTAACACTGGCCCATGCCAGCAACGCCCCCCAGTTGAAGGTGATACCCAGAAACGCCTGCGGCCAGTAGGTGATGCGCTTCATCAACGGATAAACGGCAACCAGACCGAGCGAAGCCACCCCAAGCAGGATCGTCTGCGCATTGAATTGCACCAGCACCAGAAAGCCGGCCAGAAGCAGACAGGCCAGAAAGACAAGTGCCGTGCGCACGTCAATTTCACCCGAAGCAATCGGCCGGCCCGCCGTCCGCGCAACCTTGCCGTCAATATCCCGGTCCCACAGATCATTGACGACGCAACCGGCGCCGCGCATCACGAAGGCGCCGAGCGCAAACAAAAGCACAAACCACGGGTCGGGTTTGGATTGAAAATGAACCTGGCTGGCCAGGCTTACCGACCACAAGCAGGGCAATAACAGCAACCAGGTGCCGATCGGCCGGTCGGCGCGAACAAGCCGCATGAAGGGACGCGCCCTGGCGGGTGCCAGCCTGATCATCCAGGAATCGCCCTGAATATCGCTCGCCTGTTGAAATTGCTGGCCCCTGTTCGTCATATCGCGTTTATACCTGACGCAAGGGTTAAGGTGAAAGTCTTGTGAAGCACAATCACAGGCGTTTACGCCGGGTTCGCTCAGGCCGATAATCTGCACCGGGAGAGCATTATGGCATCAACACCGTCCATCCGTCTGTTTGTCGACGAGCCATTGCGTGCCGGGTCAACGCAGCAATTATCACGGCCACAAAGCCATTACCTTGTCAATGTGATGCGCTGCCGGCAAGACGCACCGGTCATCCTTTTCAATGGCTATGATGGTGAGTGGCACACAGAAATAGCCGTGGCCGACAAGAAAGCCTGCGTCGTTTCGGTCCTGCATCAAACCCGCCCGCAGAGTATCGAACCCGATATATGGCTTGTCTTTGCGCCCCTGAAAAAGGACCGCACCGATTTCCTGATCGAGAAGGCGACCGAGTTGGGTGTGGCGCGGCTGATCCCGGCCGTCACCCGGCGCACCCAAAACGCCCGGCTTAATGCTGATCGGCTGCTGGCAACGGCAACGGAAGCGGCCGAGCAATCGAAAAGGCTCAGCAGGCCTGACATTGTTGAGCCCGCCACATTTGACGACATCATCAGAAATTGGCCCGAAAACCGCCGCCTTATCTATCTGGATGAAACCGGACAAGGTCAACCTTTGGCCCGCGTATTAGCCGAAGGTGTGGACCAACTGGCCTTCTGGATTGGCCCGGAAGGCGGATTCACAGCAGATGAGCTTGACGTCCTCGGCAAACTGACCTTTTCTGTCGCCGCTGATCTCGGCCCGAGAATATTACGCGCCGAAACGGCGGCTACCGCAGCGTTGGCGATCCGCCAGTCCGTCGCAGATTTACACTTATCAACTGAAGATCGGAGACCGTAATGTCCGGTGCCGCAGCCAAAAACGATACGCCGATTGAAAGCAAGGACGTCCTGGTCCGCTATATGGAAAGTGGCTGCAAGCCACCCGAACAGTGGCGCATCGGCACGGAGCATGAAAAGTTTGCTTTCCGCCTTTCCGATCTGAAACCCCTGAGCTATGACGGGGAAGACGGTATCCGTGAGCTCTTGATGCGGCTGACCCGGTTCGGCTGGGAGCCGGTCTTTGAAGGCGAAAACGTGATCGCCCTGACATCAAAGGATGGCGGCTCGGTATCGCTTGAGCCGGCCGGACAGGTAGAGCTGTCGGGTGCCGCCGTCGAAAATATCCATCAGACCTGCGATGAAGTATCCAGCCACCTGCTCCAGGTCAAAGCCATCGCCAGGGAAATGGGCATCGGTTTCGTTGGTCTCGGTTACCGCCCGAAATGGCCGATCAGTGAGGTGCCGTGGATGCCGAAGGGCCGCTACAAGATCATGCGCGAATACATGCCGAAGCGTGGCACGCTAGGTCTTGAGATGATGCAGTCGACCTGCACCGTACAGGTCAATCTTGATTTCTGTTCCGAGCAATCGATGGTGCAGATGTTCCGCACCTCCCTGGCGTTGCAGCCGATTGCCACGGCATTGTGGGCCAATTCACCGTTCCGTAACGGCAAGCCGAGCGAGTATCTGTCTTTCAGGAGCCACATCTGGACCGACGTCGATCCGGACCGCAGCGGCATGCTGCCGTTCGTGTTCGAAGACGGCATGGGCTTTGAGCGCTATGTTGATTATGCGCTCGATGTGCCGATGTATTTCGTTTATCGGGACAGTAAATACATTGACGCCTCCGGCCAGTCTTTCCGCGACTTCATGGCCGGAAAGCTGCCGGCTTACCCCGGACACACGCCGGTCTTGTCGGATTGGGTTGATCATCTTTCAACGATCTTTCCCGAAGTGCGGCTGAAGACGTTCCTCGAAATGCGCGGTGCCGATGGCGGCCCCTGGAACCGGCTCTGCGCCTTGTCGGCGTTCTGGGTTGGTCTGCTGTACGACAAGGAAGCACGGGATGCCGCCTGGGATCTGGTCAAGGACTGGACCGCCGAAGAACGGCAAACGCTTCGTGATCAGGTGCCGAAAACAGCGCTCAAGACCCGTTTCCGCGACAAGACCGTCCGCGATATTGCCTCGGAAGCACTGTGCATATCGCACCGGGGATTGAAAAACCGCAATTGCCTGGACAGCGTCGGCATGGATGAGAGTCATTTCCTGCAGCCGATTTTCCAGACCGCGGAAAGCGGGCTGACGCCGGCGGATGAACTGCTCGCAGCCTATCACCGGCTGTGGCATGAAAAGGTCGACCCGGTCTTTACCGAATACGCCTACTGATCACCGACCCCGCCATGACGGCCGCCCCTGCAGGTAAGACCAGGCAGCATGGGTGCGGGCAAAGTTTGTGTAGGCGCGGTTGAAGCGACAAATCAATGTATAGAACAATGCCTTGGCTGCGTGCTTGCGGACGATCCGCCAGGCATCCCGACGGGCTTGATCTGCGCTGGCCCATTTGGCGCTGAAATACAGCCCCCCCCAGGTCATTTGCCAATGACGCCGCCACTGCTGTTCTTTTGACGGCTGCTCCGATTGTCCGCCAAGGTGCTTCACGACGGCACCCGGTTCGATAACAATAGAAAACCCCGCCTGGGTCGCGCGCAGGCTCAAATCCGCATCTTCGCCATACAGGAAGATCGCTTCATCAAACCCGCCAAGCGCCCGCCACACATCCATGCGCCACAGCATCGCCGCACCCATGACAAACCCGGTGCAAAACGGGCCATCCGGCATCCGCTCAAGGCTATGGTGATAATGCTCGTTAAAGCCCATCACATACAGTTCCGGCACACCCTCGGGGCTTTGCAGGATCGGTGCCGAGACGGCACATCCGGGATCACGCTCAAGGCGTTCGCGAGCTATTCCGAGAGCGCCCCCCACAACGACGGCGTCCGGATTGAGGATCATCCCGTAGCGGGTGGTTATGGCTTCGA
This sequence comes from Rhodospirillales bacterium, assembly GCA_040877275.1. Classification (GTDB taxonomy): domain Bacteria; phylum Pseudomonadota; class Alphaproteobacteria; order Rhodospirillales; family Casp-alpha2; genus UBA4479. The sequence continues at coordinate 34,755 of JBBDOA010000040.1, forward strand.
AGCCGATGTTATTGGCCGTCCCGTAACCCATGTTAATCGGATTGCGGATGACCCTGACGGTGGGCAGCGTCGCTTTGGCAATCTCGACAGTACGGTCCGTGCTGGCGTTGTCGACCAGGATAACCTCGGCGGCATTCTCAACGGATTTGAGGGATTGGGCGATGACGTGCGCCGAATTGTAAACGACGATGACGACCGTGATATCCTGCCAGTACGCCTGCTCATGCGGGTCCATCAGCGCATTCCCGAAACCTGCCCCTAAAAAAGCCGTTCAGACCAGGTGCGGGGCGTCTTCTCGTTGATAATTTCCAGATCGAGATGATACTTGAACGGTGCCGGGCCGCGCTTTTTGATGTAGTCGATCATTTGGCTCAGGCCTTCGCGCAACGGAATTGAGGTTTTGTAATTGAGCAATTCCCGCGCCTTGTCCGCCGAACACGAAGCCAGTTTCACTTCCTGTGGGCGGTCCGGAAAGAATTGCGGGTTGAGATTGAAGCCCAGCAGGTTGGCCGTCGTCTCAGCCAACTCGATGATCTCGACGAATTCTTCATCCGGTCCGATGTTGATGGTTTCACCGACGATATTTTCCCGGAAGGCCATTTCCTTCAGGCAGTAGATGCAGTCGTCAATAAACGAGAAGCAGCGTTTCTGTTTGCCATCTCCATAGATGATCGGCTGGCGGCCCTGCAGCATCAGATTGATCATGATCGAGGCGACATTGCGATACGGGTCATCGTATTTCTGTCTTGGCCCGATGATGTTGTGCGGCACCGCAATCACGAAATCGGTATCATGAACCGCGCACAGGTTTTTCAGAATATCTTCGGCACAAACCTTGCCGATGCCATAAGGGTCTTGCGGCTTCGGCGTATAGGATTCCAGGAACGGCGTCTGGTTGGTGCCGTATCTGGCCATCGAAGAGCAATAGACTATTCTTTTGACGCGGTTCTGGATCGCGGCACTGAACAGCGCCGTTGAAGCCGTGACGATATTCTGGGTGACCAGATGCGGCGAAAACACCGACAGCCCCTCATAGGCCGTTGCCGCACAGTGATAGACAATATCGCAGTCTTCGGTTAGGCGCAGCATATGGTTGAAATCACAGCAATCAACCTGATGAAACTCGACGTTCTGGCCGACGTTATCAAGATGACCACCGATCATGTTGTCGACACCGACAACATAATGTCCTTCTTCCAGAAACGTGTCGGCGAGATGACTGCCTAAAAACCCTGCAACACCGGAAACAAAAATTTTCATCGTTACTACTTTTTATGACTTGTTACGCCAGAGTTGATCTGGAAAATCCAGACAAGACCGGGTCGAGAACCGCCAGAAAGCTCCATATCTGATCTATCAGTGCGTCCTCATCCCCCCGAATCCCCGTACTATACGGACGGGCGATAAGAGGAGCAATAACCCGAAACCTTCAAGCGGTTTTGTCGCAGGCACAACACGTCGTCATTCCGGCCAAGCCTGCGTGTTATATCCCGGCGAATTGGGTATGACGGTATGGCAATAAGGAATATGGTGCGCCGGGTCGAACTGTGGTCGACCCTCTCGTTTAATATGAGGGCGCACATTCCGGAGGAATGGTGCGCC
>JBBDOA010000041.1:0-6918 GCA_040877275.1 Rhodospirillales bacterium
ACAATTTCTTCAAAGCCGCAGGGTATGAGACCAATTAAACGCAACACGCTCTAATCGACGGCATGTTAAAAGTGATGACCTGAGACCCTGAACTTCCACCACTTTCTGGTAGAGTCCGTCACCTGATGCTCTGAGCCCATTCTTTGGACCGCCGGGGTTGATCAATGCGTAGCAGGCGGTAAATCTTCAAGGCGACTTTTTCCTCGTCACCCAGGTCGCAAGGACGATGCCGCTGATCACCGACAGCAACAGCACCGTGGCCAGCGCGTTGATCTGCGGGTTGACGCCGAGGCGCACCGACGAGAAGACGATCATCGGCAGCGTCGTCGAGCCCGGCCCGGACGTGAAGCTGGCGATCACCAGATCATCCAGCGACAGCGTAAACGCCAGCAGCCATCCGGATAAAAGCGCCGGCGTGATCAGCGGCAGGGTGATCAGAAAGAAGACCTTGACCGGCCTGGCCCCCAGATCAAGGGCGGCTTCCTCGAGCGACCGGTCCACGGTTTTCAGCCTGGATTGTATCACGACAACGACATAGGCGACGGCAAAGGTCGTATGGGCGATGGAAATGGTCAGCAGCCCGCGCTGATGCGGCCAGCCGATCAACTGATCCATGGCGACGAACAACAACAGCATGGTCAGGCCGAGCAGCACTTCGGGCATGACCAGCGGCGCCATCAGCACCCCCTGCATCAGGTTGCGCCCGAAAAACCGGCCGAACCGCACCAGGGCAATGGCCGCGAGGGTGCCGAGGAGCGTTGCCACCGTCGCCGACAGCGTTGCGATCTTGAAGCTTTGCAGGGCGGCATTCAGCAATGCCTCGTTCCGCAGCAACTCCCCGTACCAGCGGGTGGAAAACCCGCCCCAGACCGTGACCAGCTTGGAGTCATTAAAGGAATAGATGACCAGCGAAACAATCGGCCCGTACAGAAAAGCATAGGCGAAAATCATCGCCGTAAGGACGAACCCGGGCGGACGCAGGCGGCGGCTCATGGCTCGTTGTCCTCAAAAATCTGCTGCTGACGCTGCCACAGCACAAGCGGCACGATCAGCATCAACAGCATCAGGATGGCCACGGCCGCAGCCAGCGGCCAGTCACGGTTCTGGAAAAACTCGTTCCACAACACCTTGCCGATCATCAGCGTGCTGGATCCGCCGAGCAGGTCCGGAATAACGAACTCGCCGATGGCCGGAATGAAAACCAGCATCGAGCCGGCGATGATGCCGGGCAGGGAAAGCGGCAGGGTAACGGTGAAGAACGTGACAATCGGCCTGGCCCCCAGGTCCGCAGCGGCTTCGAGGATGGCATGATCCTGCTTTTCCAGCGTTGCATAAAGCGGCAGCACCATGAACGGCAGGTAGGAATAGGTAATCCCCAGATAGACGGCGAAGGAACTGTGCAGCAGCGCCAGCGGTTGCTCGATCACGCCGATCCAGATCAGCATCGCGTTGATCAGGCCTTCCGGCTTCAACAGACCGATCCACGCATAGACGCGGATCAGAAACGACGTCCACAACGGCACGATCACGAGCATCAGCAGAACCGTGCGCAGGTTGCCTTTGACCCGGCTGATCCCGAGCGCCATCGGGTAGCCGATGAGCAGACAGACGACGGTTGAGATGGCCGCAACCTTGACGGAATTGGTATAGGCCGCGAGGTACAGGCTGTCGGTGAACAGGAAGGCGTAATTGGAAAACGAGCCTGTAATCTCGAAGGCCAGACCGCCCAGCCAGTTGAAAATTTCGGTATAGGGCGGAATGCCGATCCGGGTTTCGGAAAAGCTGATCCTGAGCAGGATCAGGAACGGCAGCAGAAAAAACACACCCATCCACAGATAGGGAACCGCCAGCACGACAACGCGGCCAAGCCTGCCCTGAAGCGATGCCTTGCCTGGCTTCATTGCACCAGCACCACGGCGTTATCCGGATGCCAGCTCAACGTCACCTCATCATCCCAGGTGAGTTTTCTTTCCTGCGTATGCTGGAAATTGAGCTGCGAGGTCTTGATGATCCGCCCGCTTTCCAGCCGGACATGAAAAATCGACATGTCACCCAGATAGCCGATGTCGGTGATCACACCCCGGATCAGGTTGGTGCCGTCGTTAACGGCATCATCGGCAACGATCCGCATTTTTTCCGGCCGCACCATCACGCCAACCGCAGCGCCCTCGGCGGCGAGACCATTGCGGCTGGCAACGATGGTATGACCGAATTCCGGGCAGTGGATGATCGCGCCCTGTTCGGTGTCCTGCTGCAATACGCCTTCAAAGAAATTGGCATCACCGATGAAATCGGCGACGAAGCGGCTGGTCGGGTATTCGTAAATTTCGGACGGTGTGCCGATCTGCAGCATGGAACCCGCGTTCATGACGCCGATGCGCCCGGACATCGTCATCGCCTCTTCCTGATCGTGCGTCACCATGATGAAGGTGATGCCGATCTTTTCCTGCAGGTTGACCAGCTCGAACTGGGTTTTCTCGCGCAGCTTCTTGTCCAGTGCGGCCAGCGGCTCATCCAGCAAAAGCACCTTGGGCAGTTTGACCAGGGCACGGGCCAGTGCGACCCGCTGCCGTTGGCCACCCGACATCTGGTGCGGCTTGCGCCCGGCGAAAGTGCCGAGCTCGACCATGTCCAGCATGGCCCGGACCCGGTCACGGATTTCCGCCCTGGGCAGGCCCTCGCGCTTGAGACCGAAAGCGACGTTCTGCTCCACCGTCATGTGCGGGAACAGGGCGTAGGACTGAAACACCATATTGACCGGGCGCTCGTAGGGGGGAACATGGGTCATGTCGATGCCGTCGATCAGGATGCGTCCGGCATTCGGCACCTCAAAGCCGGCGATCATGCGAAGCAGGGTCGTCTTGCCGCAGCCGGACGAGCCGAGCAGGGAGAACAGTTCTTTCTTGTAGATATTAATCGAGACGTTGTTGACGGCCACGTCTTCACCAAAGGTCTTGGTGATGTTCTCAAGGCGGATAAAGGGGGCCGCTTCCGGGTCGGTCCAGGGTTCGTTTGCCTGGGCGTTACTACGAGAAACAGTCATCAGCGGGCTCCTTTGTTCTCTCGCCAAACACTGCAGGCCCTGAGCCAGAGGTCAGGGCCCGCGTGTTCGTCACCCCGGCATTCCGTTTTCTGACGGAACTTATTCACCGGTTACTGATTGGTCTTCAGGCGCGTCCATTCCCGGGTCAACGCGCGCTGGTAATCCTGTGGTTTGGGTGGCTGGGTGAAGAACCTGTCACGGGTCGCCTGTGGTGGATAAATCACGGGATCGTCCAGGCGTTCCTTGGAGACAAAGGCTTCCGACCCTTTGACGGCGTTGGCGTAACCGACCGCTTCGGTAATCGGCCCGACCACATCGGCGCGCATCATGAAGTTGATGAAGGCGTGGGCATTGTCCGGATGCGGTGCATCTTTCGGGATGGCCATGACATCGATGACGACCTGGGCACCTTCTTTTGGCAGGAAAACCTTCAGATCAACGCCGTTCTTGGCCTCAATCGCCCGGTCACGTGCCTGGATCAGGTCGCCGCCATAACCGTGTGCGACACAGATATCACCATTGGCCAGATCGTTGATATAGCTTGATGAATGGATGTAGCGAAGATTGGGACGGATTTTCGCAATCACCGCGCTGGCGGCCTTGAGATCTTTCTGATCGTTGGATGCGGGGTTTTTGCCAAGATAGGCGAGCGCGGCCGGAAACACTTCGGACGGGTCATCAAGCAGGGAGACACCGCACGCCTTCAAAGCCTTCGACCACTTGGGGTCGAACAACAGGGCCCAGCTATCGGTCGGGGCACCCGGTGCCAGCTTGGCGATTTTGTCGACGTTGAAGGCGACGCCGGTGCCGGCGATCATGTAAGGTACCGAATGGGCGGTAATCGCCGGATCGGTCTTGCTCAGGCTGGCGACCACGCCGGGGTCCAGGTCCTTGATATTCGGCAGTTTGGACCTGTCGAGCGGCAGGTAGATATTACCTTGTAACTGCCGGGCCAGGAAAGGCAGGGCGGACGGAAACACCACGTCGTAGCCGGATTGGCCGGCCAGCAGTTTGGTTTCCAGTATTTCATTCGAATCATAGACGTCGTAATTAACCTTGATGCCGGTTGCTTCGGTAAAGCGCGCCAACGTGTCGGCGGCGATGTAATCGCTCCAGTTATACACATTCAGCGTTTTTTCTTCCGCCGCGACCGGCTGGGCAAAGGCAAGGGTTGCCAGTATTGCAAGTCCAACGAATTTATTCATGTCTGGGACACTCCAAGGGCAAGGATTCGAGCGAAGCAGAATACAACCGGATGGCCTTCAGGCCTGGCCAATTCAACTTCGCCCTATTGGTGAATATTGTTCTTATGGCGCAAGATTAATGTCAAATGAATCGAAGGCATGTAAATGGCCGTCAGGACACTATTTTTATGACGAATAGCTCCTTTTTCATGCATGGGCATTGCCAACAGTCCGGACCCGGCATAATCGTTCTGCATCGGCCATCATTCCGACCGGGAGTCCGGCATGTCGCAGCATCCATGTGTCAGGGTTACAGATTTGCTTTTCCGCAAGGGGCAACCGCTGGGCGGGGTCCTCATTGCCCTGATCGCAGCGCTTCTGGCGTGGTGGGCCCGCTACGGCCTGATTGAACCTGCCAGCATGGGCAATGCCTGTGAACAGGGTGAACTCTGGTGGTGCGCGCCACGGGCGGCCCTGATCACGGCAACCAAAATCAATGTGTTCGGGATTGCGGCGCTGCTGAGTGCCGCATTGATGTTACTGCCGGTGGCTCGTTTCAGGCTGCATGCAGCGTATCTGACATTTGTCTGCGGCGGCGTCGGACTGGTTCTGTATAACGCGAGCTTTTCGGCAGTAGCGCTGGTCCTGGCCGTTTTACTCCTCGCCGTCCGGCGAGAGAATACGGCCTAACCGCCTGACCTCAGCCGCCAGCGCGGGGAGACCGGGAACCGCCAGCAACAGGCACGTCATCGCCCAGCCGAACGCTTCGAAATTACCGGGCACATCAATAGCCAATGGCCCCGAGACGAGCAGCAACAGGCTCATCCATGCATCTTCCGGTGTCCGGCTGCCCCGGCTGCGATCCGTGCGCCAGAACTGAAACGCCAGGGCCGCGGCCGGCAGCATGAAGGCCAGCGTCAGGAAATCACGGTGCCGGCCATCGACGGCCATCAGCACGGCCAGAATAACGGCGGGCAGCAGGACGGCCCATCTGAACAGGCCCAGTATTTGTGCCGCAGTCAGGGCGCGACGGCTGAGACCTGCAATGATCGAGGCCAGTGGTGCCGCCGGCACCGACCATCTGCCCGGAAGTCCTGCACACGAAGCGGCCAGCAGCAAACCGCCGCCTGCTGCAATGCCCATCAGATAGGCAGTCCCTGCCATGCCGGAAACGCCGACCGCCAGCGTTTGCACCTGGGCATAGAGCATCCACAGCACCGTGCCGGTGGCGGCACCGATCATGCCTGCACCCAGTGACTGCCGCAGACCCGGAGCAGGGTGGATCAGACGCAGCAGGATGAGGAACAGCGCTGACAGGGAAAATGAGAATAACGCCGCCTGTTGCCAGTCCGGCCAGGCGCGAACAGGTTCCGAGAGCGAAAATTTTAACTGCCGGTCCTGGTCAAGCACACCCCAATAGCCACCAGCGGTGCCTTCCGGCCCGCGTTTCCAGGGCTGATCAATCGCTTCAATCAGATTGTAACGGATACCGAGCGCCCCGGCCTGGGCCGTGAACTCGCGCATGAACTGTGCCTGATTGACGCGGTTCGGAACGGCATAGCCGCGCGTCCGTCCGGCACTCGGCCAGCCGATCTCACCGATCTCGATGTCCTTGTCCGGGAAACTCGAACGCATCTGATCAACGACCTTGCGGACCTGCGCCTGCACGTCATCGATTGATACCGGTGTCGGGTCGTCCCAATAGGGCAGTACATGCACCAGCGCCATATCGACGGACTCGGCGATGACCGGATTGCGCCGCCAGAACTCATAAATATCGGCATAGGTGACAGGCAGGCTGGTACGCGCCTTGACGGATTTGATGATCCCGGCGAGCCGTTCACCTGACATTTCCCGGCGCAGCATGACCTCGTTGCCGACGACGATGGCCCTGACGGCTTCGGGGTGCTTTTCGGCAACAGCCAACGCGGCATCGATCTCGACCTGGTTGCGTTTGTCGTTGTCGCCGATCCAGACACCGAGCAGAACCTTGAGGTCCAGCCTGGCGGCAATCGGCAGGATCTTGCCCTGAACGCCGTATGAGGAATAGGTGCGGATGCAATGTGTAAACGGCAGCAGTGCCTTGAGATCGGACTCGATCAGTCCTTCGGGGACGTCGTAATCCATACTGACGTGCGGGTGCTGGTCCGGCGTTGTCGGCACATAGGACAGGCAATCAAAGCGCCCGTCCGGTACGGCGACGATATCGACAGGCTTGCCCAGCCAGAACCAGAGCGCGCTGCTCAAGGTGACCGTTATGACGAGCGTGACGAGGGGATAAAAAAGATTTCTTACGTAATTCAAGGAATTGATCCGGTCTCCCAGTGGTGCGCCGTAGAGTGCGGCATGCGAGGCGGTTATGACAATGCCGTTTTATTACCACCAGCCTTGAACCATCCGAGCAGATACGGGACAACACAGGGGCATTGTACGCATCGTCAGCCTGTCGTCCTTTAGTGCTGGCATCGGCCCATGATGCGTGCATCACCGTATGCATCAGCGCCCAATCGACCGGAGGAGCAATCATGACATTCGGCCTGGAACGGGACATCGTCGACCGCACCGTTTATGATAAAAGCGTCCGGCATCTCAAATCACGTGGCGTGCGGCTGCCGACGATTTCGGAACTTGCCGACCCGCCACATCATCTGAAATCGCTGAACGCCGAAATCGCGAATATCGACCCGGATA
>JBBDOA010000042.1:0-6784 GCA_040877275.1 Rhodospirillales bacterium
GAGCAGATAGAGTCCGATCAGCGTCATGAAGGTATTGGCCCATGACGAGAAAAGGTTTTTTCTGAGCCACAAAATGATGCCGCGCTGACCTGCCGGCGGTGGCATGCTCGGGTGGGAGCCGGGAGTATAGGTTTGTGTTTCACTCATGATTTATCTCCCCCTCACCGTTCAACCAGTTTGATGCGTTTGTTGTACCAGTTCATGAACGCCGAAATGAGCAACGAGATCGCGAGATATACCGCGATGACGAGGATCATGGTTTCCATTTCCTTGCCGGTCTGCATCAGTGAAATCCCGCCAATGGTCGCCACAACATCCATATAGCCGATGGCAATCGCCAGCGAAGAGTTCTTGGTGAGATTGAGGTATTGGCTGGTCAGGGGAGGAATGATCACGCGAAGTGCCTGGGGAATGATCACGAGATTAAGAATGCGGCCGCGGTTTATCCCCAACGCCCCGGCAGCTTCCCACTGGCCGTGGCTGACGGACAGTATGCCGGCGCGGACGATCTCGGCGATAAACGCCGATGTATAGAGCGAAAGGGCCAACCAGAGGGCCATGAATTCCGGCAACAGAACCATTCCGCCAGTGAAATTGAAGCGTCCGAATTTCGGGACATCCCAGGTCACCGGCGCACCGGTGATAATGAACACAAGTGCGGGTAAACCGATGACCGCACCCAAGCCGATCAGGAAGACGGGATAGATCTTGCCGGTTTCATCCTGAACTTTTTTAGCGTGCCGTTTGAACCAGATTGTGAAAACGATGCCGATCACAAAGGCGATAATCGTAAACCATAAAAGATCCTGCATGATCGGTTTCGGTGCAAAAACACCACGGTTCGAAAGGAAGAAAAGATCAGCAATATTGTAATCCGTGCTCGCAACTTTCGGATGCGGCAGTGAATGGACCATAATGCCGTGAATCAGCAGAATGTGCAGAAGTATCGGCACGTTCCGGGTGAACTCGATGAAGCAATAGCTCATACGGTTCAACAGATAGTTCGGCGATAGCCTTAGCACACCCAGGATAAATCCAAGGATCGTAGCCAAAACAACTCCACACACTGCGACCAGGCCTGTATTGATCAGACCGACCAGTCCGGCACGGAAATGCGTATCACGTGACGTGTACGCAATCAGCGACTGGTTGATGTCGTAACTTGCTGGTTCTGATAAAAAATTATAGCTGAAGGTTTTGCCGACTGCCGCCAGATTTGCGACCGCATTTGAAATGATAAAGGCAAAAAAACCAATCAGGAGCGCCATTGTAATGATCTGCAAGATTACAGATCGGGCTTCACGATTGTTCCAGAGTTTGCTTAGCGCCGAGCGCCCGTCCACATCGTGATCAGCGGTGGTCGTGTTCATTGGCCGTCCGTCCCCCGAATTAGGAGGGCAAAACCTGTGTGGTTTGCCCGACTACAACACCTCCCTGCCCCGTCACTGATTATGAGGCCTTTGATGGCCTTCCAGTGTTCAGGAGCGTGAACTTTGATGGGCGGACACGGACGAACCCTATGCCCGCCCACAAAGTTCATGTCATCCGCAGGTGCAGATGACGTGTTCTAGCTCAACGGAATGGCGGCGAGTACTGCAGGCCACCGTTGGTCCAAAGTGCGTTAAGACCGCGTTCCAGACCGATTTCGGTATCTTTACCGATGTGACGCTCAAAAATCTCGCCGTAGTTACCTACAGCAGAAATGACTTTGGAGCCCCAGTCTTTTTCGAGACCCAGCATGGCACCGAGGTCACCTTCGGCACCGAGCATCCGGTTGATTTCCGGATTGTTCGTCCCTTTTGCCATTTCGGCGACGTTTGCCTTGGTCACGCCAAGTTCTTCAGCACCAAGTGTCAGGTTGAATACCCAACGGAGGATATCCGCCCACTGATCATCACCATGACGCACGGCTGGTCCGAGCGGCTCTTTGGAAATGATTTCAGGAAGGATGATGTGATCCTTCGGCGTTGGGAACGTTGCACGCGATGCGGCGAGGCCAGATGCGTCCGTCGTGTAAACGTCGCAACGACCAGCAAGATAGTTGGTGCGTGCTTCGTCACTGGTTTCGATCGGCACCGGCTCATACTTGAGCTTGTTGCTGCGGAAATAATCGGCCAGGTTCAGTTCGGTCGTTGTGCCGGTCTGGATGCAGACCGTTGCGCCGCCGAGTTCCTTGGCTGATTTGACGCCGAGTTTCTTCGGAATCATGAATCCCTGACCGTCGTAATAGTTAACGCCGGCAAATGTCGTTTTGACATCGACGTCACGAACGTATGTCCAGGTTGTGTTCCGCCAAAGGACATCACCTTCACCGGAGTTAAGGATCGTGAAACGGGTTTTTCCGGTTGCAGGAATGAACTTGACCTTGTTTGGGTCGCCAAGAACTGCAGCAGCAGTTGCGCGGCAGAAATCAGCATCAAAGCCCTGATAGACACCGGCGGAATCCGTATAGGCAAAACCGGGAAGACCGGTTGACACGATGCAACGCAGTTCGCCCCGTTTGCGTACATCTTCCAGTGTGCCAGCGTTGACGACGGAAGTTCCGATCGCCAGTACAGCAGCAGTAGCAGCTGTTACAAATGCAATTTTCTTCATAGTGATTAAGCTCCCTGAAGACTTCATTTTAGGTTTTTATCTTACCGGGAAAACATTTTTGTCCCCCGGCAGACCTGAATCCGTAACACGATTCGTAAACCACCCTCAAGATGAAACGCAATGTTACCATAACATTCCGTTATGGTGCTTTTTTTCGTGGGTCAGCATTTTTCGCTCTAATCTATTGTGCCGGTACGCTTAATCGACCTATCGCCAAGCAACCGATGCTCGGTTATGGTCGCGTCTTGAAGTCAGGAGAAATACCAGATGAGCGATAAAAAAATCAGTGATTATCAGCAGAACACGGTTCTTGCCCATGCCGGACTTGCGCCGCGTGAAAATCACGGCGTCGTCAATCCGCCGGTCTATCATGCGTCGACAATCACTTTCGAGACACTGGAACAGTTCGAAACGCGCGATACGCTTGCGTATGACGGGCCGTCATACGGTCGCTCGGGAACACCGACACAATTTGCTTTCGAGCGCGCCGTCACCGCCTTGCAGGGCGGCCACAAGTCTATCGCCTATCCTTCCGGGCTGGCAGCGATTGCCGGTGCCGTGAATACGTTCGTCAAAAACGGCGATCACATTCTGGTTGCCGATACGGTTTACGGTCCGACCCGTTCAAGGGTTTGCGGCACGATCCTGGCGCGGGCCGGCGTCGAGGTAGAATTTTATGATGCGCTGATCGGTGCCGGTATCAGGGACCTGGTGCGCGACAATACTGTTCTTGTCTATATGGAAAGTCCGGGATCACTGACGTTTGAAGTGCAGGATGTGCCGGCAATCGTTGGTGCTCTGAAAGGCACAGGCGTTGTCACGATGATCGATAACACGTGGGCGTCCGGATATTTTTTCAAGCCGTTGGCCGTGGGCGTTGATGTCGTCGTCGAGGCGGCGACCAAATACACCGTCGGCCATTCCGACGCGATGCTGGGCACGGTGACGGTCGCCACGGAAGAGCATTATCAATTGTTGAAGGGGATCGCCAACAGCTATGGCTATCACGCGGCGCCCGATGATTGCTATCTGGGGCAGCGCGGTTTGCGCACCATTGGTGTGCGTCTGGAACGTCATCAGCGCAATGCGCTTGAAGTGGCCAACTGGCTGCAGAGCCGCGATGAAGTGGTGCAGGTGCTGTACCCTGCATTACCGGGCAATCCCGGTTATGACATCTGGAAACGGGATTTTGCCGGTGCCAGCGGCCTGATGGGTGTCGCGCTGGTCGATGCGCCGAAAGCAGCCGTCGCCGCCATGATTGACAGTTACGACCTGTTTGGTATCGGTGCCAGCTGGGGCGGCTACGAGAGTCTGGTGTTGCCCTGTTATCCGGAAAAGCTGCGCACGGCACGGCCATGGACCGGCACCGGACCGGTTGTGCGCTATCATATCGGTCTCGAGGATACGGTTGATCTGATCGAAAATCTGAGCCGGGGATTTGATAAATTTAACGCTGCCAGAAAATAACGAATAGCTGAAAACGAGAATGCCATGAACAACGATATCGCCGATGCCATCATCAGGGGTGTTGTCTTCAACAAAGACGGACTGGTTCCGGCGATTGCCCAGCAGGACGGTACCGGCGAGGTGCTGATGATGGCCTGGATGAATGCCGATGCGGTGCGTGAAACGCTCACCACGGGCCGAGTCTGTTATTGGTCGCGCTCGCGCGGCAAACTGTGGCGCAAGGGTGAAAGCTCGGGGCAGGTTCAGATGCTCAGGGAATTCCGCTGGGACTGCGACGGCGATACCATCCTGCTGCAGGTCGATCAGACCGGGGTTGCCTGCCACACCGGTCGACGCAGCTGCTTTTTCAATGCGGTCCGCGACGGCGAGATCGTCGTCATTGCTGATGTGGAAAAGGATCCTGGAGAATTGTATTCCTGATCGTATGGACTGCTTTACGGGCGCAAATCCTGTTTGCGGGCTGGAAAATTGATGGCGATCACGCCCAGCAGGGCAGCACCGATGCCGAGCGCGATCATCGGTGTGATGTGTTCTCCCAGCACGACGATCCCAAGCATGACGCCGACGCCGGCACGCAGGTAGCCCTGACTGGCGACGCCCAGTGAACCAAGGGTTTTGATCAGGCGAAAATAGATCAGCAGCGCGACACCGGTGCACAGCACACCGAGTGCGAGCGCGGCACCGAGCGAGCGTGTCGAAGGCGTCAGTGTCCAGGGTTGTTCAATCAACAGGCTCAGCGGGATCAACCACATTGCGGCCCAGATCATGATGCAGGCAGCGGTAACAGTTGCGCTCAGGTGTGCGAATTTCTTGCCGTAGATGGCAGCACAGGCATACAGCATGGCGCTTACAAGGATGGCCAGTTGCGCCACCACCTGCTGTCCCAGTCCCTGCAGTGCGTCGGTGCCGACAATGAGCATCACGCCGGCAACGCCGAGACATGCGCCAATCAGTTTCAACGCCGACGTTGTTTCATGCCGTGTAAAAATCAGGGTGATGAAAAAGACAAATAACGGTGATGTTGAATTCAGAACGCTGGCCAGCCCGCTGTCGACGTATTGCTGTCCCCACGCCAGCATGATCCAGGGTACGATGCTGTTGAGGGTTGCCTGTACCAGCAACTGTAAAAGGGTGCGGCGATCACGGGGATACGTTTCGCCCTTGGCGTGAACGATGATGCAGAGCAAGACGGCGGCAATTGTCACCCGGGACGCAATCAGGGTAATCGGCGGGATCGTATCGACGGCGATCTTGACGAACAGATAGGAAGACCCCCACAGCAGGGCCAGCAGACACAACAGTGGAATCTCGATGCCAAGGTTAACCTGCCGATCGGCCATGTCGTGTGATCCGCCATATCATGTGATCTGTATGCGTGAACACGAACTATACAGGTCCGCCGTAAAGAATGTTTCGATTATGCTCGAAGTATGAATGTTATATGGATGGGGGCCTTGTTAGAAGTCTTTATGCCGGTCCGGTTTTATATTTAGGCCTGCGCAGCAGAATACCTTCCAGAATGTCAAAGGCCGGTGCGCTGATGGTCAGAAACTGCGCCGCCATTTCCATACCGGAAGCGCCGCCAGAGCGGACGACGCGGGCCTCAATCAAGACGGGCCACATGGTCTTGTCGGCACGGCCGATACGGTCGAATTCGAACCTGTCACCGGACACCAGGGCACCGTCATAATCACCGATGAGTACGCCGCCCAGGCTCCAGTTCAGACTCTGATATAACTTGCCGCGGATACCGAGGGCGAGTGTTGGATTATTGACACGGCTGGCGACACGGTTCCGGTACCCTGCTTTGGCACCGATATCGGTGGTTTTATTGTCAGGCCAGAGCTGTAATGCAGACATTCTGCCCCCAGAGCGTCATTCAAAGTGCGTGAGGGTATCGTCCAAAGCATTAATATTTCCTTTCATCAGGCGTGATCGTTGGATGCAAATACTGCAGTGCAGGTCTATACTCAGCAGATGCTGATGTTACGAAATTTTCTCTCGACACTTGTTTTCACCGGATTTCTGCCTGCCGCCGCGCTGGCCGGTGAGCCGTTGACGATTTTTGCCGCTGCCAGCACGCAGCAGGCTGTTGAAGCGGTGATTGCCGAGTGTCCGAAGAAAATCAAGGTGTCTTGCAGGGGCGTCTACGCCGCCTCCTCCACCCTCGCACGGCAGATTGCCGGTGGTGCGCCTGCCGATATCTATCTTTCGGCCAATATGAAATGGATGCGCTATCTGGACGAAAACAAGCATGTCGTATCGTCGAGTATTCAGGTATTGGCCGCAAACCGGCTGGTGGTCATCGCACCGTCAAAGAGTACCGTGTCCATCAAGACGGCTGACGATCTGATTTCATGGCTGACCAATGATCGTATTGCTGTCGGTGATCCGGCGCATGTCCCGGCCGGAATCTATGCGGAACAGACATTGCGTTCCCTGAATAGGTGGACTGCCCTTGAAGGGAAATTATTGCGGATGCCGAATGTTCGTGCTGCCCTTAGCGTGGTCGCACGCGGCGAAGCCGCCGCCGGAATCGTCTATGCGACGGACAGTCTGATCGCCGCCAACGTCAGGACGGTTTACCGGTTTGAAAACACATTGCATGATCCGATCCGTTATCCGGTTGCAATCGTTACCGGGCATGATACGGAACGTACCCGCAGCCTGATGGCATTATTCAATTCGACCACAGGTCGGGAGGCATTCAAGGCTGCCGGAT